>NZ_LFVW01000656.1:0-6314 GCF_001182915.1 Kitasatospora sp. MY 5-36 | reverse complement strand
ACGAGGCCGTGCTGTCGCGCACCGCGCTGCCCGGCGGCGAGGTGGTCGCCGCCACCGTCACGACCGCGCCGCCGGCCCGGCGCGGCGCGGCCGAGCGGGAGGCCGGCGCCGCCTTCGTCCTGGGCCTGGCCTGGGTGCGGCTCGGCCTGTCGGAGTCGCTGCGCTCGGCCTGCCTGGGCTACCTGGGCCGGCGCCGCAGCGGCGACTCGTACCTGTTGCAGCAGCAGCTGGTGAAGGGCACCGTCGCCGAGGCGGTGGCCGACCACCTGGAGGTCCGGGCGGTGCTGTCCGGCGCCGGGCCGGGCGACCTGCCCGCCGCGGTGCTGGCGGACGTCCACGCCCGGATCACCGCGGCCGACCGGGAGCAGGTCCGGCTGCTGGGCGCCAGCGGCTACCTGCGGGACGGCCCCGGGATGCCCTGCTACCTGTCGGAGCTGCTGGCGGAGGTCCACGTGACCGGGGAGGAACCGCGATGACCGGGCCGGACGGGCACCTGGCCGCGCTGCGCGCCAGGGCCCGCGAGTGGGGCGCCGGGCTGCGCCCGCTCGCGCTGGAGATCGACCGCGACCCGGAGGCCATCCGGCAGCACCTGGACCTCCCGGCCGTGCGCTACCTGGCGACGATGGGCATCCCGGCCGCGTACGGGAACGAGCCGGAGAAGATCGACGGGCAGCGCCACTGCGGCGACTCGGCGCTGGAACGCGCCGTCGTCATGGAGGAGCTCGCCCGCGCCGACGTCGGCGCGATGGTCGCCTCGCCGGGCCCGTTCCTGGCCGGCGTCGCGGTCGGCCTGTGCGCCGACGAGCGGCAGAAGGAGTGGTTCTACGGCCGGATGCTGCGCGAACCCCTGTGGACCTGCTTCGCGCTGACCGAACCGGACCGCGGCTCGGACGCGGCGGCCCTGACCACCGCGCTGACCCCCGCCCCGGGCGGGGCGCTGCTCAGCGGCGAGAAGCGCTACGTGGGCAACGCCTCGCGGGCCCGGCTCGCGGTGGTCTTCGCCCGCACCCGGCCCGGCCCGCTCGGCATCACCGCCGTCCTGGTCGACACCGACACCCCCGGGTTCCACGCCGAGCCGCTGGACATGCTGGGGCTGCGCGGCGCGCGGATCAGCGCCGTCCGGCTGGAGTCGGTGGCCGTCCCCGAGGAACACGTCCTCGGCCGCCACCTCCCGGCCAGCCGGCGCGGGGTCTGGTCCTTCGTCCAGATCTTCAACCAGCTGCGCCCGGGCGTCGCGGCGATCGCGGTCGGGATCGCCCGCGCCGCCCACGACTACGTGACCGCGCACCGCGGCCCGCTGCGCACCGCCGAGCAGGAGCGGCTGGACGCGATCGGCCGCCGGATCGACGCCGTCCACCGCCTGGTGCTGGACGCCGCCGCGACGGTCGACGCCCGGCCGGCCGACGGCCACCTCGCCTCAGCCGCCAAACTGCGCGCCGCCCGGCTCGCCGAGGACGTGACGCTGGCGGCCTGCGGCTTCTTCGGGCCCGGGGCCCGGCTGGCGCACCCGCTGCTGGACAAGCTCGCGCGCGACGCCCGGGCGATGGAGTTCCTCGAGGGCGCCGCCAACATCCACCGGCTGAACCTCTTCCAGGGACTGCTCACCGGCAAGGTCGGGCGCGCCTAGCAGCGCCTCCCGGGGCCGCCCCGGCAGGCGCCCCCGGCGGCGCCCCGGGGCCCGTCCCGGGCCTCTGACCAGGGCCTTCGCCCCATCAGTTGCGAATCAGTGCGACGTCAGTGTGTTCGGAAACCATGGGGCCATCGCTTCGGACCGATTGGGCACCCGCTACCACGGAACGACCGGGTGGGAGTAGACGCATGCCAGTTATCACGACACCGCAGGAATTCGACGTCGAGGACCTGTACGTCGACCTCCGACGGATGATCGGCCGTCCGCTGTACCTCAAGTGCGAGGGCTTCAACTTCGCCGGCTCGGTCAAACTGCGGGCGGCGGGCGAGATGGTGGACTCCGCCTTCCGGTCCGGGGCGCTGCGGCCGGGGATGACCATCGTGGAGAGCTCCTCCGGGAACCTCGGCGTGGCGCTGAGCCTCGTCGCGGCGAGCCGGGGGCTCACCTTCGTCTGCGTCACCGACTCCCGCTGCACCACCGTCTCCCGGCGGCTGATGCAGCGCCTGGGCGCCGACGTGCGGGTGGTGACCGAGCCCGACCCGCAGCGCGGCCTGCTCGGCGCCCGGCTCGACCTGGTCGCCCGGCTGTGCGCCGAGCACCGGGACTTCCACTGGCTCAACCAGTACGCCAACCCGGGCAACTGGACCGCCCACTACCGCACCACCGGGCCGCAGATCGCCAAGGCCTTCCCGGAGCTGGACGTGCTGTTCGTCGGCGCCGGGACCACCGGCACCCTGATGGGCTGCGCCCGGTACTTCCGGGAGAACAACCCGGGGGTGACGATCGTCGCGGTCGACGCCGTCGGCTCGGTCAACTTCGGCCACGAGCCGGGCGGCCGGCTGATCCCCGGCATCGGCACCAGCGTCCGGCCCGCCATCCTCGACGAGTCCTACGTGGACGACACCGTGCTGGTCGCCGAGACCGACACCGTCCGGGCCTGCCGCGCCCTGCTGCGCGAGGGCTTCCTGCTCGGCGGCTCGACCGGCACGGTGCTCAGCGGCGCGGCCCGCTGGCTGGGCGCCAACCGGCCGGACGAGGAGCTGACCGCCGTGGCCATCGCGCCCGACCTCGGCGAACGCTACCTGGACACCGTCTACGACGACGCGTGGGTGCTGGAGTCCTTCGGCCCCGACGCCCTGGCCGCCGAGGCGGCCGCCCCCGGTACCGGCCTCGCCTCGATCGGCCCGACCTCCGTTGGGAGCCTGTGATGACATCGGTCCTGGGGACCTCGCTGCCGCTCACCGCCGGCCAGACGGAGATCTGGCTCGACGTCAACGGGGCCGGCGGGAGCAACGCGTACAACTCGGCCGGCTACCTGGACGTCCGCGGCCCGCTGGACCGGGCCCGCTTCCGCACCGCGCTGGGCCGGCTGGTCGAGGAGGCGCAGTGCCTGCGCGCCCAGTTCCTCGACGTCGACGGCGAACCCCGCCAGCGTCTCCGCGAGGTCGCCGAACTCCCGCTCGACGAGCTGGACTTCGGCACCGAGCCCGATCCGTCCGCGGCGGCGCTGGACTGGATGCGGACGGATCTGGCGAAGCCCTACGACCCCGCCGGGTTCCCGCTGTTCCGGCTCGCCGTCCTCACCCTGGGCCCGGACCGGGCGCTCTTCTACCTCTCCGTCCACCACCTGCTGTGCGACGGCTTCAGCCAGGTGGTGCTCTGGCGCCGGCTGGCCGAACTGTACGAGGCCGACGGCGGGGACGCCGGCCCGGCCCTGCCCCCGCTCGCCGACCTGCTCACCGCCGAGGCCGCCTACCTCGGCTCCTCCCGGGCCCGGCGGGACGCCGAGTTCTGGCAGCGCCGGTTCCCCGAGCCGCCCGAGCCCGCCGACCTCTCCCACCGGGAACCCGCGACGGCCGCGCCGCAGGGCTTCCTGCGCCGCACCGCCGCCCTGTCCGCCGGCACCAGCGCCCGGCTGCGCGCGGCCGCCAGCCGCGCGGACGTCACCTGGCCGACCGCGGTGATGGCGGCGGTCGCGGTGTACACCCAGCGGATGACCGGGGTCGAGGACGTCCTGCTGACCCTGCCGGTGACCGCCCGGCCGACCGCCCACGAGCGGTCGATCCCCGGCATGCTGGCCAACTACCTGCCGCTGCGGGTGCCCGTCCGCCCCGCCCTGACCAGGGCCGGGCTACTGCGCCACACCTCCTAGGAGCTGGCCCAGGCGCTCCGCCACCAGCGCCACCGGGTCAGCGCGATCCGCCGCGCCATGGGGCTGCGCAGCGACGACCGGCGGCCCTTCGGACCGTTCGTCAACCTGCTGCCGCAGCAGGCCGAGCTGGCCCTCGGGCCGTGCACGGCGCGGGTGGTGAACCTGTCGACCGGGCTGATCGACGACCTGATGGTCACCGTGGTCGAGACCGCCGGGGCCGGCATCGAGCTGCACCTCAACGGCAACCCGGACCGCTACACCGACGCGGAGATCGACGGCCACCTCGCCCGGCTGGTGGAGTTCCTGGACCGCTTCGCCGAGGCCGGGGACGAGCAGCCGGTCGGCGGCCTGGCCGTGGACACCGGGGACCGCGCCGCCTGGGTGCGGGAGTCGAGCGGGCCCGAGCGCGCGGCGGGCTTCGACTGCGCGGTGGCCCGGATCCGCGAACTCGCCGCCCGGCGCCCCGAGGCCGTGGCGGTCGCCGAGGACGGCGGCACGACCACGTACGCCGAGCTGGTCGGCCGGGCCAGCGCCCTCTCCCGCCGGGTCGGCGACGCCGGCCTGGTGGCCCTGCTGGTCACCCCGGGCTCCGACTTCATCGCCTCGGTGCTCGGCGTGATCGGCGCCGGCGCGGCCTACGTCCCGCTGGACCCGGGCGCGCCCGAGGCCAGGACCGTCGCCCTGCTCGCCGACAACGGGATCACCACCGTGGTCGCGGACGCCGCCCACCGGCCGCTCGCCGAACGGGTGGCGGCCGCCGCCGGCCGTCCGGTCCGGCTGCTGGAGGTCTCCGCGCGGGAGCGGGACGCCGCCGACGACCTCGCGCCGGTCCTCGGCACCCCGCTGGACCTGGCGTACGTGATCTTCACCTCCGGGTCCACCGGGGCGCCCAAGGGCGCCATGGTGCACCGCGCGGGGATGGTCAACCACCTGCTCGCGAAGGTCGACGACCTGGCGCTGGACGCGGCCGACAGCGTGGTGCAGAACGCCCCGGTCACCTTCGACGTGTCGGTGTGGCAGATGCTCGCGCCGCTGGTGGTCGGCGGCCGGGTCCGGGTGGTGCGCCGGGAGACCGCGGCCGACCCCGACCTGCTGTTCGCCCTCGCCGACACCGAGGACGTCACCGTCCTGGAGGTCGTCCCCTCACTGCTGCGCGCCGCCCTGGACGCCTGGGACCTGGGCGCCGGCGCTCCCGTGCTGGCCGCGCTGCGCCACCTGGTGGCGACCGGCGAGGCACTGCCCGCCGACCTGTGCCGGCGCTGGACCAGCCGCTACCCGCTGGTCGGGCTGGTCAACGCGTACGGGCCCACCGAGTGCTCGGACGACGTCACCCACGCGCACCTCGGCCACGGGCTGCCGGAACACGGCGCCGTCCCGATCGGCCGCCCGGTCCGCAACACCCGGCTCTACGTGCTCGACGACGCCCTGCTCCCGGTCCCCCAGGGCGCGCCCGGCGAGCTGTACGTCGGCGGCGCCGGCGTCGGCCGCGGCTACCTGGCCGACCCGGCCCGCTCCGCCGCCGCGTTCGTGCCCGACCCGTACGGCCCGGCGGGCAGCCGGATGTACCGCACCGGCGACCGCGTGGTGCGCGGCGCGGACGGGCAACTGGTCTTCCTGGACCGCCGGGACAACCAGGTGAAGGTGCGCGGCCACCGGATCGAGCTCGGCGAGATCGAGGCGGCGCTGCGCGCGCTGCCGGACGTCTCCGACGCGGCGGTACGGGCGGTCGGCGGCACCGGCGGGAGCACCCGGCTGGTCGGCTACTGCGTCCCGCGCGCCGGGGCCGTGCTCGACCCGGCCGGGGTCCGCGAGCGCCTGGCCGCCGTCCTTCCGGAGTACATGGTGCCGCCGAACGTCCTGGTCCTGGACGCCCTGCCGCTGACCCCGCACGGCAAGGTCGACCGCCGGGCGCTGCCCGACCCGGCACCGGCCGGCGCCGAGGCCCCGGCCCGGCCGGACACGCCGCGCAGCCGGGCCGAGGAGATCGTCTGCGCCGCGTTCGCCGAGGTCCTCGGCGTGCCGGAGGTCCGCCCCGGCGACAACTTCTTCGAGCTGGGCGGGGACAGCATCAGCGCCATCCTGGCGGTCGGCCACGCCCGCCGGGCCGGACTGACCGTCACCCCGCTGCAGATCCGCACCCACCACACCCCCGCCGCCATCGCGGCGCTCGCCGCACCGGGCGGCCCGGCCCGCCCGGCCGCCGCGCCGGACGACACCGGCGAGGTCGAACTCCTGCCGATCGCCCACCAGTTGCGCGAGGACCTCGGCGTCCTGGACGAGCGGACCAGGGAGTACAGCCAGTACCAGGTGCTCACCACCCCGGCCGGCCTGGACCTCGACCGGCTGACCGCGGCCACCGCCGTCCTGCTGGACCACCACGCCGCGCTGCGGTCACGGCTGACCGTGGTGGCGCCGGGCCTGTGGTCCCTGGAGGCCCTGCCCAGGGGCGCCGTCCGGGCCGCCGACGCCGTCCGCCGGGTCGACGTCTCGGCGCTCGCCGACGACCCGGCCGCGCTGGCCGCCGCCGTCGAC
>NZ_LFVW01000655.1:0-6341 GCF_001182915.1 Kitasatospora sp. MY 5-36 | reverse complement strand
GGGACCGGGCGCCGGCTGCTCCAGCGCCGGGCCGCCAGCCGGGGCCAGATCACCAGCACCGCCGGCAGCGCCAGGTACCCGAACCGCCCGGCCGGGGCCAGCATGAAGGCGATCGCGAGCCCGGCGGCCAGCAGGTCGGCCGCGGCGATCGCGGAGACCGGCGGCCGGGCCAGCAGCCAGATCGCCACCGCGACCAGGGCCACGGTCATCAGCGCCAGCGAGATCGCGTGCCCGGTCGGCCCGAAGCCGGCCAGCACCTTGCCGGGCAGCGGGCTGCCCGCCGGGGTGCGGATCGCCGTCATCCCGAGCGGGAAGCGCACCACCTGTTCGCGCAGCGCGTCGGCCTGGGTCAGCGCGGAGGGCAGGATCACCAGCACGCTCACCCCGACCCCGATCAGCGCGGTCCGGGCCGCCGGGCGCCGGCCGTACAGCCGCCAGAGCAGCAGGACGGCCACCGGCAGCGCGGGCCAGGCCGTCCACTTCAGGGTGCAGGCGAGGGCGAGCACCAGCCCGGCGGCGACCGTGCGGTCCCGCTCGGCGAGCGCCATGGCCAGGCAGCAGACGCCGATCAGCGGCAGGTCCACCCCGCCGACCACCAGGGCGAGCGCGATCAGCGGCGAGGCGGTGAGGACGGCCAGCGGCAGCAGCGGCGCTCGCCCGTCGCCGCCGCCGGGGCGGGCGGGCCGCAGCAGCCGCCAGGCGGCCAGCATGCAGACGAAGAAGGTCAGCGCGAACCAGATCCGGGCGTCCCCGGCGACCCGCGCGACGGCGGTGGAGTCGCCGAACAGCTGGCGCGGCATCCCGAACAGGGACATCGCCGGCAGGTACGGGTTGTAGTCGGTGACCACCGCCGGGTGCGGCAGGTACGCGGTGCCGGTGGTGAGCAGCAGGTGGGCCGAGCGTTCGACCACCATGACCTCGGACTGGTGGCGGCCCTGCAGGGCGAGCAGCCCGAGCGGCACCAGGACGGCCCCGACCAGGGCGACCGAGGCGGCCGCCTTGGCCGCGAAGCGGCGCGGCAGGGTCAGGCAGAGCACTCCGGCCAGCACGTAGCCGGGGGCCGCGATCAGGCCCCACTGCCGCTGGTTGGGCAGGTCGGAGACGAGCGGGAAGGCGGCGGCCCAGCCGGCCGCGACGAGGCAGCCGAGCAGGTGGACGGTCCGTGTCGAGGCGAGCCCGGCCAGCCGGGCGGTGTTCAGCCGGGCGGGCGTGGGCGGAAACGTGCTCTCGCCGCGCTGGCGGGGGAAGGGCCGGACGGAGAGGCCGCGCTGCGGCCGTCGTGGCCTGGCCGGCGCCTCGGTCGTGGAGGTCTGGGCCGGCGTTCCGCCGCGGCCGGTGAAGCGGCCGCGCGGGCGGGGGTAGCCGGGCGTGCGGGTGCTCACCATGGTGGAAGGTTATGGGTGGGAGCCGGGCCCTGTCGCCATGGTGTCGGACACCGGACGGGCGTTGGCGTGAAAAGGGCCGCCGGACGCGGTGGCGGTCGGCGGCCCTTCACACGGGGTTTGCCTCCGGGTCAGCCGGCGGCGCTGTCCGAGGGCGCGGACTGCGGCTCGGCCTGCTCCAGCCGGGAGTGCTTGATGCTGTAGCCGAAGTAGACGACCACGGCGACGACGAGGGCGATCGCCCCGGCCCGGAAGGTGTCGGCGTGCAGGCCGGTGATCAGGTAGACGCAGAAGCCGACGCTGATCAGCGGGACGACGGGGTAGCCGGGCACCTTGAAGCCGCGCGGGAGGTCGGGCTGGGTGCGGCGCAGCACGATCACGCCGATCGAGACCACCGAGAAGGCGATGAGCGTCCCGAGGCTGGTGATGTCGGCCAGGACCCGCAGCGGGATGAACGCGGCCAGCGCGCCGACGCCGAGGCCCACCACGACGGTGTTCCAGACCGGGGTGCCGCTGCGCGGGGAGAGCTTGGCGAAGCGCTTGGGCAGCATGCCGTCGCGGCCCATCGAGTACAGGATGCGGGTCTGGCCGTAGATCACCACGAGGGTGATGCTGAAGATCGAGACGATCGCGCCGATCGCGAAGACGATCGCGGGCCAGCTCTGGCCGGTGATGTCCTGGAGGATCTGGGCGAGGCCGGCCTCCTGGCCGTCGAACTTGGTCCACGGCTGGGCGCCGATGCCGGCCAGCGCGACCAGGATGTAGAGCAGGGTCACCACGACCAGCGAGATGATGATCGCCAGCGGCAGGGTGCGGCGCGGGTTCTTGACCTCCTCACCGGCGGTGGACACGGCGTCCAGGCCGATGAAGGAGAAGAAGATGCTGGACGCGGCGATCTGCACGCCGCTGATGCCGAGCGGCATGAACGGGGTCAGGTTGCCGGAGTGGAAGCCGGTGAGCGCGATGCCGATGAACATCAGCAGGATCGCGATCTTGATCGCGACCATCACCGCGTTGACCTTGACCGACTCGCTGACGCCGCGGATCAGCAGGAAGCAGACCATGAAGACCAGCAACAGCGCCGGCAGGTTGAACCAGTGGCCGCTGTCCGGCGCCCCGGAGAGCTGCTCGGGGATCGTGACCCCGAAGGTCAGGTCGAGGAACTTGTTCAGGTACTCGGCCCAGGTCACCGCGATCGCGGAGGCGGAGACGCCGTACTCCATCAGCAGGCAGATGCCGACGGCGAAGGCGACGCCCTCGCCGAGGGTGGCGTAGGCGTAGGAGTACGAGGAGCCGGAGACCGGGATCGCGGAGGCCATCTCGGCGTAGCAGAGCGCGGTGAGCCCGGCGGTGACCGCGGCGATCACGAAGGACAGGATGACGGCCGGGCCGGCCGAGGGCACCGCGGTGTTCAGCACGAAGAAGATGCCGGTGCCGATGGTCGCGCCGATGCCGATCGAGGACAGCTGCCACAGGCCGATCGAGCGGCGCAGGTGGATGCCGGAACGCCCGCCCTCCTCGGGTGCGCCGGCCGGGAGGACGTACTCGCCTTCGGTCTCGGCGATCAGTGTCGAGACGGGCTTGCGTCGCAGCAGACGCGCACCGATGGTGTTGCTGGCCAAAACCACGGTCCTTCTGGGCGGGGGAGGGTGTCCTTGCAGTCGGTCACCCGACGTGCCAGGGGGTGTCATCGGGGACCAACCGAACAAACATGGGACAGTACCCCGCGAAAGCACCAGTGTCGCAAACGAACAGTCCCAACCAGCGCATTGTACGAATCGGCGCATATCGATGTACAAACCGGACACTTCGTAAACGGCGCATCCTCCGCCCGGTCGCTAAAGCAGCAGCTCAGCGCACCTGCGGAGATCATCCGCCGAGCACCGCCCGCATCACCGACCGGGCGATCGGCGCCGCCAGCGCGCCACCCGTGACGTCCGTGGCCCCGCTGTCCTCGACCACCACGGCGACCGCCACCGGCGGCACCGCGTCCGAACCGGCCGGCGCCGCCCAGGCGATGAACCAGGCGTACGGCGTCCCGCTGTTGCCCACCCCGTGCTGGGCCGTCCCGGTCTTGCCGCCGACCACCGCCCCGGCGATCCGGGCGTTGCCGCCGGTGCCGTTCTCCACCACGCCGGTCATCAGCCCGCGCACCTGCCCGGCCACCGCCGGGGTCATCGCCCGCCGGTACACGGCCGGCTTCATCAGCTGCACCGTGGTGCCGTCGCTCCTGGTCAGCCGGTCCACGAGCTGTGGCCGCATCACCGTCCCGTCGTTGGCCACCCCGGCCGCGACCATCGCCATCGTCAGCGGGGTGGCCGCCGTGTCGAACTGCCCGATCGAGGAGAGCGCCAGCTGCGACTCGTCCATCCGGGTGTCGAAGTTCGACCTCGCCGCCCGCACCGGGACGTCCAGCCTCGCGTCGTTGAAGCCGAGGTTCCCGGCCATCTCGGCCATCCGGTCCAGCCCGGTCCGCACCCCCAGGTAGCCGAGCACGCTGTTGCAGCTGGCGGTCATCGCGGCGGCCAGCGACAGGTCGGCCCGGTCGCAGGCCGGGGTGTCGTTGACCAGCGGCGTGGTCGTGCCGGGCAGCACGTACGGGAAGGGCGCCCCGGTCGGCGCGGCCGGGTCGGTGACCACCCCGGCCGCCAGCGCGGCCGCGGCGGTGACCACCTTGAAGGTCGAGCCCGGCGGGTAGGTCTGGCGCAGCGCCCGGTTGAGCATCGGCTGGTCGGCGTCGGCCTGCAGCCGGTTCCAGGCCTCCTGGTCGTCGGCGCCGTACCCGGCGAAGGAGCCCGGGTCGTACGAGGGCGTGCTGGCCAGCGCCAGGATCCGCCCGGTGGCCGGCTCGATCGCGGCGACCGCGCCCTTCTGGTCGCCGAGCCCGCGCATCGCGGCCTGCTGGGCGGCCCGGTTCAGCGTGGTGTGGACGTCCCCGCCGGGGTTCTGCCGGCGCGAGACCGCGTCCCAGACCGACCAGCCCGCCAGCCGGCCGTCGGTGCCGGTCAGCAGCTCGTCCTCGGTCCCCTCCAGCTGGGTGGTGCCGTACGCCTGCGAGGCGAAGCCGGTGACCGCCGCGTAGGTCGGGCCGTCGGTGTAGCCGCGCTTGTACGCGTACCGGCCGCCGGTCGGCTCGGAGCCGGTCACCGGGTCCGGGCCGACCAGGATGTCGCCGCGCGGCTGGGCGTACCGCTCGACGGTGAGCCGCTGGTTGGCGCTGTTGCGGTCGAGGTCCTGCGCCTGGAACACCTGCACCCGGGTGGCCTGCACGCAGAGCGCCGCGACCAGCAGCAGGCAGAAGGTGCCCGCCCGGCGCCCGGTGACCGAGATGCCGGGCAGCCCCTGCGGGCCGTTGCCCCTGGCCCGGACGCGCGCCATCAGACCTCCCCGGTCACGGGCCGGCGGGCGTCGTCGCTCATCCGCACGAGCAGCGCGACGATGATCCAGTTGGTGACCACCGAGGAGCCGCCCTGGGCGATGAACGGCATGGTCATCCCGGTCAGCGGGATCAGCGCGAGCACCCCGCCCGCCACCACGAACACCTGGAGGCCGACGATCGCGGCCAGCCCGATCGCCAGCAGCCGCCCGAACGGGTCGCGCAGCGCGATGCCGGTCCGGAAGCCCCGCGAGACCAGCGCCGCGTACAGCAGGAACACCGCGGTCAGCCCGGTCAGCCCGAGCTCCTCGCCGATCGTGGCGAGGATGAAGTCCGACTTGGCGGCGAAGCCGATCAGCACCGAGTGCCCGTTGCCGAGCCCGGTGCCCAGCTCGCCGCCCCAGGCGAAGGCGAACAGCGACTGGGCGATCTGGTTGGCGCCCCGGCCCGCCTCGATCGAGCCCAGCGGGTCCAGCCAGTCCGCGACCCGGCTGTGCACGTGCGGCGAGAGCCAGCCCACCGTCACCGCCCCGACGGCGGCCAGGCCCAGGCCGATCGCGATCCAGCCGGTGCGCGCGGTCGCCACGTAGAGCATCACCACGAACAGGCCGAAGAACAGCAGCGAGGTGCCGAGGTCGGTCTCCAGCACCAGGACGCCGACGAACGCCGCCCAGATCAGCAGCACCGGCCCGAGCACCCGCCCGCGCGGCAGCTGCCAGCGCCAGACCCGGCGGCCGGTCAGCGCCAGCGCGTCCCGGTGCACCGCCAGGTACGCGGCGAAGAAGACCGCCAGCAGGATCTTGGCGAACTCCCCCGGCTGGAAGGAGAGCGGCCCGACCACGACCCAGATCCGGGAGCCGTACACCGGCGGGAAGAAGATCGGCAGCACCAGCAGGACCAGCGCCACCAGCGCCCCGACGTACGCGTAGCGCCGCAGCCGCCGGTGGTCGCGCACCAGCAGCACCACCGCGATGAACAGCGCCACCCCCAGCGCCGACCAGAGCAGTTGGGTGGAGGCGGCGCCGCGCCCCGGGGTGGCCCGGTCGAGCCGGTAGATCACCACCAGCCCGATCCCGTTCAGCAGCACCCCGATCGGCAGCAGCAGCGGGTCCGCGTACCGGGCCCGCCACCGGACCACGGCGTGCGCCGCCAGGGCGAGCACGCCCAGCGCGGCGCCGTACTCGGCCGCGTCGGCCGGGACGTGGCCGTCCAGGTTGACGCCGACCTCGACGTAGCCGAACACGGCGATCAGGACGGCGCCGACCACCAGGACGAGCTCGGTGGTGCGCCTGGTCGGCACCGGCCGGCTCGGCCCGGCGGCGGATCTCGGCACGGCGGAGGGTGTCGCCACGGACCGTCCTGGGGGTCGCGGTCTAGCGGGGAGGGTCCGGGCGCCGGTGCGGCGGCGCCCGTGTCCCGGTTCGTCACCCTAACGAGTGCTATCCGTATTTTTGACACTCCGCCACGGTGTGTCCGCCGATGCCCGAATCGCCCGGGCCCGCCGATCCGCCCCCGGCCCTCACTCCGGCCGCCGCCCGGCCAGCGCCGCCACCCCCGCGCCGACCGCCGCCAGCAGGACGGCG
>NZ_LFVW01000654.1:0-6342 GCF_001182915.1 Kitasatospora sp. MY 5-36 | reverse complement strand
CGGGCTGCCCGGCAACCAGGCCGGCGGTCTGCCCGGCGGGCTGCCCGGCGGCTTCCCCGGCGGGTTCACCTTCCCGCCCGGCCCCGGGAACGGGAACGGCGGCCGCCACGGCGGCGGCAACGGGAACGGCTGACCCGCCCCCCGGCGGGGTGACCCGCGCCGCGGAACATGCCGAAGGGGCGCCCTCCAGTGCGGAGGGCGCCCCTTCGGCGTGCTGCCGGGGCACCAGGGGGCGGGGCCGGGGCCGACCAGGGTTCGACCCTGGACGGCCCCGGGGCGGGCCCTGGTCTGAGCCGCGGCTCAGACCAGGGCGGCCTTCACGGCGGCGGCGACCCGGCTGCCCTCGGCCAGACCGTCGACCTTGGGCTTCACCAGCTTCATGACAGCACCCATCGCCTGGGGGCCGGTCGCGCCGCTCTCGGCCACGGCGGCCGCCACGATCGCGGCCAGCTCCTCGTCGGAGAGCTGCTTGGGCAGGTAGCCCGCCAGCACCTCGCCCTCGGCCAGCTCCCGGGCCGCCTGCTCCGTCCGGCCGGCGTTCCCGAAGGCCTCGGCCGCCTCCCGGCGCTTCTTCGCCTCGCGGCCGATCACCTTCAGCACGTCGGCGTCGGACAGCTCGCGCTTCTGCTTGCCCGCCACCTCCTCGCTGGTGACGGCGGACAGCGTGAGCCGGATGGTGGACGAGCGCAGTTCGTCCCGTTCCCTGATGGCAGCCGTGAGGTCCTCGTGCAGCTGCTCCTTGAGCGTTGTCATTTCCTCTTCTTATCCTTCGGCTGTGGGTGGGCTCAACCGGTTTCCCGTGGGCATCCACCGGGGTTTCCGCAGTTGAACGAGTATCCCCGACAAGTACGGCCGACCGTCGCCCGTCTGCGCGCCGCTGCCGCCCCGCTGACGGCTGTGGGCGCGGCGGGGCGGGCGGTAGCCGGCCGACCCGGGAAGCAGCCGGGGAAGCAGCCCGGGAAACGGTCAGGGAAACGGTCCGGCCCGGGAACGGGCGGCGGTCGAGTCCGTGAACAATCGATGCCCCCGGCCGGGAACGGACGACGGGATTCGGCCAAGGTGGCCGATAATGCCCGCACATTCTCGGCCGAAATGCCGAGAACTGCCTGTTCCGGAGCGAAGTTGCCGGTTCCGCAGGGGTACATCGAACACTGCGACCGCTTCGCCGAAAATAGTCCGCGTAGTACACTCGTTCGCGCGTCGCCCGAGCAGCCCGAAGGCGGCGGTCACCTCACCGTCGAATCATCCCCGAATCATCGCCGAAGGCCGCCACGATCAGCCGCGACAAACCGTCACCACGTCCCCGATTCATTATTCCACGGCACTGACACACTGCCGGCCAGGCGCCCTGCAACCCTGACACCTTGCGGCCCGGGCGCCCTGCGGCCCCGGTCCGCGCTGGCGCTCACGCCTGCGCTCCGCCGGACGGCCGACGGCGATCGTTTTTCGGAGTGATTGGCGCCGCAGCACGGCGCACTGATTTCTGACTTTTATTCTGCTCACGACAGCAGGAAGCGCGGGGGAATGGACAACAATCAGCTTCGCTCGATGTTGGTAACCCAACGGAAGATGGTCGGATGGAGCCAGGAGCAATTAGCCGAACACTCCACCGTCAGCGTCCGCACCATTCGTAATCTGGAAACCGGCGCCATCAGGAATCCGCGGCGCAGTTCCGTGGAACTCCTGGTGGGCGCGCTGTTCTCCGCGGCGACCAACCGGGACGACCCCCTGCTCTCCCACGCCGTCCAGGCGGGCGCCCCGGCCGGGCTGCTGCCCGCCCGGCCGGAGCCCGGACCGCCGGTCCGCGTCGCCGAACTCCCGGACAACGCGCGGTGGCAGGGGCTGCGGCCCAAGACGGACGTCACCGTCGGCCGCCAGGCCGACCTGCTGCACGTCGTGACCGCCCTGCGACCGGGCCGCCCGCTGGTGCTCACCGGACCGGCCGGGGTCGGCAAGACCCGGCTGGCGCTGGACTCCGCCGCCCACCTGCTGGACCGCTTCCGGGACGGCGTCGCGGTCCTGGAGCTCGGCTCGGTCACCCCCGAGGCCGTCGACCCCGCCGCCGCCTCGGCCCAGGCCCAGCGCGCGCTCGACACCCTCCTGCGGGGCGTCGGCCGCGACCCGCGGACCGACCCCGAGCCGCAGCTGCTGCTCGTCGTCGACAACGCCGAGCACGTCATCGACACGGTGGCCCGGCAGGTCAGGGCACTGCTGGCGCGGCACCCGGCGCTCCACATCATGATCACCTCGCTGCGGGCGCCCGCCGGGGTCCCGGCCGACCTGTGGGAGGTGGCGCCGCTGTCGGTCGACCACCCGGACGGCCCCTACGGCTGCCCGCCCGCCGCCGAACTGTTCTGCCGCCGGGTGCACTCGGTCGTCCCGACGCTCGACCTCGGCGACCAGATGCCGCAAGTGGTCGAGCTCTGCCGACGCCTCGGCGGCCTGGCGCTCGCGATCGAGAACGCCGCCGTCCGGATGCGCTCGGTGCCCCTGCACGTCCTGGTGGACGAGTGCCGGGTGCTCCCGATCCTCGGCCAGGAGGAGGTCGGCGGGCTCTCCCACCACCGCTCGCTGCACCGCAGCCTCGCCTGGGCGTACGGGCTCCTCGACGAACGGCAGCGCCGGGCGCTCAGACGGTTTTCCCGGTTCCCCGAGGAGTTCTCCATCGACGACGTCCGGCAGCAGCCGGTCGACGGCGGCCGGGAGCCCTCCCGCAACCTCGACGTGCTGGCCGAGCTGGTCGACTTCTCCGTCGTCCAGGTGAAGCGCGGCCACCAGTACGCGTACCGGGTGCCCCGGATGATGCGCGAGTACGTCAACGCCATCCCGGCCTGAGGGCCGGCCCCGTGCCGCCCGTGCCTGGAGCAGTGCTCCTGGCACGGGCGGCACGGGCTTTCTGAGCGCGGGTCAGCTCGTCGCGGTCGACCGCCGCCACCGCCTGGTAGCCCGCCCTCCCGGCCCGTAACCCTTCATCCCGGTTACACCTATCCTGGGCCGCATGACCGACGCAGCCGGCCGCAGCGCCGCCGACGGGCCGCCCGCCACCCCGCCCGGGCTGCTCCTCACCACCCCCGG
Source organism: Kitasatospora sp. MY 5-36 (assembly GCF_001182915.1). NCBI lineage: Bacteria > Bacillati > Actinomycetota > Actinomycetes > Kitasatosporales > Streptomycetaceae > Kitasatospora > Kitasatospora sp. MY 5-36. Next base: position 3,267 of record NZ_LFVW01000654.1, on the reverse strand, counting down.
GGGCGGCCGCTTCCACTTCGACCCCGGCGCCCTCTGCCTGGAACTGCTCACCACCGGCGGCCCCGGCCCGTACGCCCGGTACGAGGTGCTGCACCGGCCCGCCGACCTCGCCGCCTGGCTCCCGCCGTCCCGGCTGCGACTGCCCGCCGACGCCGTACGGATCTCCCCCGCCCAGCTCGCCGCCGCCCGCACCCTGCGCGACGCCCTCTGGCGCCTGGCCGCCGCCCGCGCCCACGGCGGCCGGGGCACGCCCGCGGACCACGCCGTCCTCAACCGGGCCGCCGAGCACCCGCCGCTGGTCCCCCGGATCGCCCCCGACGGCACTGCGGCCGCCCCACTGCCCGCCGACGGGGCCCAGCTGGTCTCCACCCTCGCCCGGGACGCCATCGCCCTGCTCACCGGCCCGTACGCGGACCGGGTCCGGGAATGCGGCGCCGACAACTGCCAACTGATCTTCGTCGACACCTCGCGGCCGGGCCGGCGCCGCTGGTGCTCCATGGAGCGCTGCGGCAACCGTCACAAGGTCCGCGCGCTACGCGCCCGCCGGGACTCCGAGGAGGCCCCGCCGACCACCGCCCCCACCCCCGACTCCGGGCGTACACAGGCTGATCGACCGTCTGAGAGCATGGGCTGATGCGACCGCTGTACTCCGTTCCCCTCGGCATCGCCGCCACCGGCGCCGCCTGTCTCGCCTACTCCGTCGGGTACGAGGTCCGGGCCTTCCGCCTCCGCCGGATCGAGGTCCCCGTCCTCCCGCGCGGCGCCCGCCCGATCCGGGTCCTCCAGGTGTCCGACATCCACATGGTGAGCGGGCAGGGCAAGAAGCAGCGCTGGCTGAAGAGCCTGGCCGGCCTGCGCCCCGACCTGGTGGTCAACACCGGCGACAACCTCTCCGACCCGCTCGGCGTCCCGGCCACCCTCGACGCGCTCGGACCGCTCATGGAGTTCCCCGGCGTCTACGTCTTCGGCTCCAACGACTACTACGGCCCGGCCCGCAAGAACCCGGCCCGCTACCTCCAGGCCATGCGCAGCGGCGCCCACGGCATGAACAACCCCGACGGCACCGCCCGCCGCGGCATCACCGGCGCCGTCCACAACCCCTGGGAGAAGCTCCGCGACGGCTTCGACGCGGCCGGCTGGCTCGACCTCACCAACACCCGCGGCCGGCTCACCGTGAACGGGCTCGACCTGGAGTTCACCGGCCTCGACGACCCGCACATCCGGCGCGACCGCTACAGCGAGGTCGCCGGCGGCCCGTCCCCCGACGCCGACCTCTCCCTCGCCGTCGTCCACGCGCCCTACCTGCGCGTCCTCGACGCCTTCACCGCCGACCGCTACCCGCTGATCCTGGCCGGCCACACCCACGGCGGCCAGCTCTGCATCCCCTTCTACGGCGCCCTGGTCACCAACTGCGACATCGACACCCGCCGGGTCAAGGGCCTCTCCACCCACACCGCCGGCGGCCACCGCTCCCACCTCCACGTCTCGGCCGGCTGCGGCACCAACCGCTACACCCCCGTCCGCTTCGCCTGCCCCCCCGAGGCCACCCTCCTCACCCTCGTCCCGGCAGCCCGCTGACCCCCACCGGACGCCCGCTCGAAACCGGATTTCGTGTCTCGGCGAGCGTCCGGTAGAGTTCTACTCGTCGCGAAGGAGACGGAGCGACAAACCGCAAGACCGGGGTGTGGCGCAGCTTGGTAGCGCGCTTCGTTCGGGACGAAGAGGCCGTGGGTTCAAATCCCGCCACCCCGACCCAGTACAGAGGGCCCATCGGAGAAATCCGGTGGGCCCTCTGACGTTGTGTGGGACAAGTATCGCCAGTGTCAGCCCTCCCATGGGATCCGCCTCGGTTTCCATGCCGCTGTTGCGAGAGGAGGGCGGGTAGGGGATCAGTGGCTGTGACTCGACGGGGTGGCTCCCCGTACGCAACCGGTGGCGGCGGAACCGTTCTGGAGCACGTCTACGGCGCCGTACTACTGTCACGGTTGCTGGCCACTGCTCCGGTTCCGGGGCTGGGTGACCACGTAACACCCGAACGGATCCGTTTCCAGGCGAGCGCAGTCAGCCCGGTCGACGACATCCTCGTCTCCGGCCGAGCCCCAACCGGGGCTACCCACCATCTGTCCATCGGCGTACGCCGCCGCCCCAAGCTGACGACAAGCGATCCCGAATCCGTCCAGCTGATGCGCGCCTACGTCATGACGGCGACGGAGAGGTGGCCGCTGTTGTCCTGTCGACGCTGGGCACTGGCCCTGGCCGTCGTTCCCCGGTGCACTCCGGCCCACGAGCTGGGTTCGCTGGCTTCGATGGCCGACGCCGTGGAGGACAACGCTGCGTTCCGGGCGCGGTGCGAGGAGCAACTCCACCCGAACAGCAAGCTCCGGAAGCGGCTGGCCCAGCTCGACGGTCTCGTTCAGGCTGCAGTCGATGAGGGATCCGGCGACGGCGTGCCGCCGTCCGAGCTGACCTGGCGCGTCCTGTCACGACTCTCGCTCGTCGAACTCCGGCTGGAGGAGGCTGACCGGAGCGACCGGACCAACGCCGTCGAACGGCTCCAGCGGGTCACCCCTACCGGGACTCCGGAGGACTCGGACGCCCTGTTCTCGCACCTCGCGGAACTGGTGGGGAACCTCGCCCCGACCGGCGCCACGGTGAGCCTCACCGGCCTGGAGGCGAGGCTCCAGGGGCATCGTTTCTTCCAGGCCCCAGGGGCGCCGGTCCCACAGGTTTCACCTGCCCCTGCCAGCCTCCGCAAAAGTCCCTCCAGAAGCGCAGGAGTGCCCGCCAAGGCGCGGCGCGAGTCGCACGACCGGTGGCCCGCCTGCGCTCTCCTCCCAGGAACCTCCCAACCCCTAATGTCCGACGGGACGCTCGTGGTGCGGAAGGATTCCGCGCTCTTCGGCATCGACACGGACAGCGGGCGAAAATGGCAGATTGGCACCTTCTCCGTAGGAGCACCCGCACTCGGCGGCGGATTCGCGTACGTCTCAGGCCTCCGGAACCGTGCTCTCGTACTCGACCTGCGAACGGGAGAGAACCGTCATCTGGCCCCCGAGATCCAGATGGCCCCCGGCCGTGCCACCTTCGACAAAGGCACTCTCTACGCCGCCGATCCCCAAGGCCGGCTCCACGCCGTCGCCCCACCCGGGCGCGACGCGTTCTGGTCAGCCGAAGGAACATCCCTGCCGTTCATTGCCGCACCTCAGGTCTGCGGGACCTCCGTCTTCGCCCTGGGGAGTATCAGAATTTCGGTGGACACCCTGCTCA
>NZ_LFVW01000653.1:0-6359 GCF_001182915.1 Kitasatospora sp. MY 5-36 | reverse complement strand
TTCCTCACCGTCGCCCGCCAGGCCGCCCGCCGCGGCGGCCCCGCCGAGGTGCGGGTGTGCACCCCCGACGGCCAGTGGCTGTCCCTGCACGCCTCCCCGCTGGACGGCCGGCGCGGCGGCGTCGCCGTCGTCGCCTCCCCGGCCTCCCCCGTCCAGCGCCTGCCGCTGGCGATCCTCGCCCACGGCCTGTCCCCGCGCGAACAGCAGGTCGCCCTGCACGCGGTGCGCGGCGCCAGTACGAAGGACATCGCCGCGCTGCTCCACCTGACCGTGCCCACCGTCCAGCAGCACGTCACCGCCATCCTCCACAAGACCGGCGTCCGCTCCCGCCGCGAACTCGTCGCCCTCCTGATGGCCGACCACCTCCCCACCCTCGGCCTGCCGCCGCGGTAGCGGACGCACGCGGCTCCGGCCCGGGCCGGCCGCCACCCCACGCGCGTTGTCGCAGGTGGGAGCTAGGGTTCGGCCCGTGAACGTTCCCAAGGTCATCCCGATCGGCTACCAGCCCGACTACCGCACCCGCACCATCGGGCGGTGCGAGGGCGGCCAGTTCTACGCGACCGTCGTCGCGGCCTTCCGCGAGGGCTGGAGCGGCGACGACTGGCAGCCGCAGAAGCGCTGGCACGCCGTCCTCCACCGCTTCGACGAGGCCGGCCGCCACCTGGGCTCGCGCATCGAGTTCACCGGCACGACGGCGGACGGCGAGCAGCAGGCGATCGCCGCGGCCCGGCGGCTGCTGGAGCAGTGGCTGGACGCCCTGCCGGGGCGGCACTACCAGGACATCGCCATCGCGCCCTTCGACGTCCGCTTCGAGGGCGCCCTGTTCGGCCTGGTCCTGGAGGTGGACGAGGAAGAGGAGGACGAGGAGGACGGCGTCTGGATGGAGCTCCACCCGGACGGCCTGGCCTTCTCCGCCCCCTGGAACGGCTGCTACGACACCTGAGCACCGACGGCCCGCGCGGCCAGATCCTCGCTAGGCTCGGCGGTGCCGGGTCTCCGGGGCCTCCGGGGCCCGCGGGGGTGTCCTGCGGGAAGGCGGGGTGTGCGCATGCTCGGGTACGACGCGGACGGGTTCGTGCGGGACGGGGTGCCGCACCGGGTGGTGGCCGGGGCGGTGCACTACTTCCGGGTGCACCCGCGCCTGTGGGAGGACCGGCTGCGGCGGGTGCGGGCGCTGGGCGTGAACACGGTGGACACCTACGTCCCGTGGAACTTCCACGAACTGCCCGACGGGACAGTGGACTTCACCGGCTGGCGGGACGTGGCCCGGTTCGTGCGGCTGGCCGGCGGCCTCGGCCTGGACGTGATCCTGCGCCCCGGCCCGTACATCTGCGCGGAGTGGGAGTTCGGCGGGCTGCCCGCCCGGCTGCTCGCGGTGGACGGGCTGCGGCTGCGCTGCGCGGACCCGGCGTACCTGGCCGAGGTGGACGGCTGGTTCGACGCGCTGGCGCCCGAGCTGCTGCCGCTGCTGGCGAGCCGGGGCGGGCCGGTGGTGGCGGTGCAGGTGGAGAACGAGTACGGCAGCTACGGCGACGACGCCGCCTACCTCGCCCACCTGCGCGACGGCCTGGTGCGGCGCGGCGTGGACTGCCTGCTGTTCACCGCCGACGGCGCCCACGACACCATGCAGCAGGGCGGCGCCATCCCCGGCCACCTCGCCACCGCCACCTTCGGCTCCCGCGCGCCCGAGCGCCTCGCGGTGCTCCGCCGCCACCAGGGCGAAGGCCCGCTGACCGCCATGGAGTTCTGGATCGGCTGGTTCGACCAGTGGGGCCTGCCGCACCACGTCCGCGACCCCGAGGAGACCGCCGCCTCGCTCGACGAACTCCTCGCCACCGGCGCCTCCGTGAGCCTCTACATGGCGCACGGCGGCACCAGCTTCGGCCTGTGGTCCGGCGCCAACCACTCCGGCGCCCACCCGCTGGACGCCGGCTACGAGCCGACCGTCACCAGCTACGACTACGACGCGCCGATCGGCGAGGCCGGCGAACTGACCGAGAAGTTCCACGCCCTGCGCGAGGTCATCGGCCGCTACCTGCCCCTGCCGGACGGCGAACTGCCCGCCCCCGTACCCCGGGTGGCGCCGCAGCGGCTGGAGCGCGCGCACGGGCGGGCGCCCCTGGCGAAGGCCCTGGACGCGCTGTCGCGGCCGCGCCGGCACGCCGCACCGCTGCCGATGGAGCAGGTCGGGCAGCACCGCGGCCTGATCCACTACCGCACCCGCGTGCCCGGGCCGCGCCCCGAACTGCCGCTGCGCATCGACGGGTTGGCCGACCGGGCGCAGGTCTTCGCGGACGGCCGCCCGCTCGGGACGCTGGAGCGCAACTCCCCCGGCGCGACCCTGCCGCTGGCCACCGGGCCCGACGGCGTCGTGCTGGACATCCTGGTCGAGGCACTGGGCCGGGTGAACTACGGCCCGCAGATGGACGACCGCAAGGGCATCACCCGCGGCGTCTCGCACGGCCACCAGCGGCTCTTCGACTGGCAGATCCGCCCCCTGCCGCTGACCGACCTGGCCGCGCTGCGCTTCACCGACGACGCCGGGGTACGCGACGGGGAACCCGCCTTCCACCGCTTCACCGCCGAACTCCCCTCCCCCGCCGACGCGTTCATCGCCCTGTCCCACTGGGGCCGCGGACTGCTCTGGCTCAACGGCTTCCTGCTCGGCCGCCACTGCGCCGCCGGCCCCCAGCGCACCCTCTACGCCCCCGCCCCGCTGTGGCGGGCCGGCGCCAACGAACTGGTCGTCCTGGAACTCGAACGCCACGGCACGGCTGTGGAGTTGCGCGACGCACCGGACCTCGGCCCGCTCACACCGGCCCCCAGCTCCGAGTACTGACCGGCCCGGGCCCGCCGGCCACTCCCCGACGCAGGAAGTCGGACCCGCCGACTTCCTGCTCCGCCACGACACGGTGACGCGAGGCTTGCTATGGGCACCGACGACCATGGTGCCTCGGGGGCTCGCCGGCTGCACGAAGCCCTGGCGGGGATCGATCCCGTCCTGCGCCCCGCGTAGGCCCGGCGCGGCCCCGGCACCCCGGCACCCGTCAGGCCCCCGCTCAGACCCCGATCAGGCGCAGCGAGGCCCACAGGGCCAGGACCGCGGCGGTGAGGGTGGCGGGGACGGCGAGCAGGCCGAGGCGGGTGAACTCGCGCAGGTCCACCGGTACGCCGCGGTCGCGGACGATGCCGCGCCACAGCAGGGTGGCCAGCGAGCCGGCGTAGCTGAGGTTGGGGCCGATGTTCACCCCGAGCAGGACCGCGAGGACGGCGCCGGGCCCGACGGGGGCGGCCAGCGGCACCAGGGCGAGGGTGGCGGGCAGGTTGTTGATGACGTTGGCGAGGACGGCGGCCAGGGCGGCGGTGGCGAGCAGGGCGGGCAGCGCGGTGCCGGACGGGACGAGGTGGGCGAGGCCGGCGGCCAGGCCGTTGTCGACGACCGTGCGCACCACGATGCCCAGGGCGAGGACGAACGCCAGGAACGGCAGGGCGGCCGAGCGCACCACCGTCGCGGGGGTGGCGTGGCCGCGGGCCAGGGCGCGGGCGGCCAGGACGGTGGCGCCGGCGGCCGCCGCCCAGGCCGGGTCGACGTCCAGCGCGGAGGTGAGGACGAACCCGGCGAGCGTGCAGCCGACGGTGGCCAGGGCGAAGACCGGCATGGCGGGGGCCGGTCCTGTCTCGGGGGTCTCGGCCGGGGCGGCGTCCAGGTCGGCGGCGAAGCAGCGGCGCAGCACCAGGTACTCGACGCCGACCGCCGCCAGCCACGGCAGCGTCATGAGGGCGGCGAAGCGGCCGAAGCTCAGGCCGCTGGCGGTGAAGGCGAGCAGGTTGGTCAGGTTGGAGACGGGCAGCAGCAGCGATGCCGTGTTCGACAGGTGGGCGCAGGCGTACAGGTGCGGTGCGGGCCGGGCGCCGAGGCGGGCGGCGGTGGCGAGGACGACGGGGGTGAGCAGGACGACGGTGGCGTCCAGGCTGAGCACCGCGGTGACGACCGAGGCGACGGTGAACACCTGGACCAGCAGGCGGCGCGGGCGTCCGGCGGCGCTGCGCGCCATCCATGCCCCGCAGGCGCGGAACAGTCCCTCGTCGTCGCAGAGCTTGGCCAGGACCAGGACGGCGGCCAGGAAGCCGATCACCGGTCCGAGGCGGGCGGCTTCGGCGATGGCGTGCTCCAGCGGGACGGCGCCGGTCGCCACCAGCAGGGCGGCGGCCGGCACGGCGACGACGGCCTCCGGCCAGCCCCAGGGGCGGGCGACGGCGCAGACCAGGACGAGCACCAGCAGTCCTGCGGACAGGGCTTCGGCGCAGGCGGTGTTCAGGGCGTGCTCCTCGGGGGGGGGTGGTGCGGTCGGTGCTCGCGCTCGGTTCGCGGCCCGGCGCAGCATGCCACACCGGCGGCGCGCGGCCGCCGGGCGGGTCCGGGGGGCCGGGGACGTCGGCCCCCCGGCCCCGTACCCCCCGGGGTCAGGTCAGTCCCACCAGAAGGACCACTGGTGGGCGCCCACCAGCTGCTCGGCGTAGGCGGTGAGGGTGCCGGTGCCCTGGAAGACGAGGTCGGGGCAGAAGGCGGTGTGCTCGGCGGCCAGCGGGAGCGCCTCGGCGAGCGTGGCGGGCGGCACGGGGACGCTCAACTCCAGGGTGGCGAAGCCGACTTCGACCACCTGGGCGCCGAAGCGGCGTTCCCAGTCGGCGAGCACGGCGGCGATCCTGCCGGTGTCGGCGTGGTTCGCCGGGCCGCCCCAGCCGCAGACCGTCAGCGCCTCGGCGCCGCTGCCGGCCCGCACCAGGCCGAGGCGGACGTCCTTGACGGAGCCCAGCACCTCGGCCAGTTCCCGGGCCTCGGTGCCGGCGGCGCCGTCGGGCACGGTGGCGGCGGGGGCGGGGCCGGGCCAGACGCGGCCGTAGGGGGCCAGGGCCTCGTCCAGGATCCCGGCGTCCTCGCTCACGTCCTCGCTCGCGTCCCCGTCCTCGTCCTCGTCGACCTGCCTCCACCAGCCGCGCAGCAGCGCCTGCGGGTCGTAGCGGGAGGGCTCGGAGGCCTCGGCCGGGTACAGCTCGCCGGACAGCCAGGGCCGGTAGTCGTCGTCGGTGCGGTCCAGCGGGCTGAGCAGCAGCGGCCACAGGCCGGTCTGCGGGTGGGCGCGGTGCAGCTGCCGCCACAGCCCGGCGGGCACGGGGTCGTCGCTGATCCACAGCAGCGGCTCCCGCCCGTCCTCCTCGGTGACCAGTCGGCCGGGCGGCAGGTCGACGGGCAGGGCGGCGAGGGCGGCGGCGAGGTCCGGGTGCTCGATCATGCGGCCCACCGTAGGGGCGGGCACCGACAGCGCCCGGCGGCGGGCGCCCCGTCAGGACCAGGGCAGTGCGGCCCGCGTGCGCCAGTAGGCCTCGGCGGGCTCGGCCATGGGCGCGAGGGCGGCGAGGTCCTCGGGGGTGGGGCGCAGGTGGGTGGCGGCGAGGTTGGAGGTGAGCTGGTCGGGGGTGGCAGCGCCGGAGAGGACGGTGTCGGCCCAGGGCTGGGCGGCGGCCGCGGCCAGGGCGAGGGCGTCGGCGGTCGCGCCGGTGTGCTGTGCGAGGGTGCGCAGGGCGGCGGTGTCGGGGCCGGTGGCATTGCGGCCGGCCAGGCGGCCGTTGGCCATGGCCTCCTTGACGACGACGAGCCAGCCGGCCGCGTGGGCCTCGGCGAGGGCGGGGGCGGCGGAGGTCTCCAGCAGGTTCCAGGTGGCCTGGACGGCGGTGAACAGCGGGCGGCCGTCGGCGGTGACGGCGAGGGCCCGGCGGATGGTGTCGGCCTGGGCGGGGCCGCTGGTGGACAGGCCGACCCGCACGCCGTCGGCGGCGAGGGCGGCGAGGCGCCGGTGCAGGGCGGGGTCGGTGAGGGCGGGGCTGTCGGGGGTGACGGAGTGGACGAGGTAGACGTCCAGGTGGTCGCCGAGCAGGGCGCGGGTCTCGTGGATCTGGCGGTCGTAGACGGCCGTCGAGTGCTCCTTGACCTCGTGTGCGGCGACTCCGCTGGTCCGCCAGTCGGCGGTGTAGGTGTAGCCCCACTTGCTGCCGACCGTCACCTCGGCGGCGGCCCGGGGGTGTTCGGCGAGCCACTGGCCGAGGAACTCCTCGGCGCGGCCGTAGGAGCGGGCGGTGTCGAGGTAGCGGACGCCGGCGGCGTACGCGGCGTCGAGCAGGGTGTGGGTGCGGGCGCGCAGGGCGTCGACGGTGCGGTCGGCGGGCAGGTCGGTGTCGCGCCCGAGGTTGATGTAGCCGGGCCGGCCGACGGCCGCCGTGCCCAGGCCGAGGCGCGCGGGGTGCGGGCGCGCGGCGGGGGCGGGGGTTGCGGTGGCGGCGGGGGCGGTCGGCATGGCGGG
>NZ_LFVW01000652.1:0-6374 GCF_001182915.1 Kitasatospora sp. MY 5-36 | reverse complement strand
GGCGGTGAGGTAGGGCATCCACACGGCGGCGCCCGGCCGGCGAGGGCGCCGACCACGCCGAGGGCCCGTTCGGCGGCCGTGCGGTGCCGGTCGGAGCCGGTGTACGCGGCGTACGTGAGCAGGGCGCCGGCGGCGGCCGTCCAGCCGGACGGGGTGGCGTTGTCGGTCGGGTCCTGCGGGCGGCGGATCAGCTCCTCGGCGTCGTCGGCGGTGTCGTAGAGCGCGCCGGAGGCCTCGTCGGTGAAGTGCTTGAGCACGGTGTCGAGCAGGCCGCCCGCCAGCTGCAGCCAGGAGGCGTCGCCGGTGACGGCGTACAGCGCGAGGAAGCCCTCGGCGGTGTCCGCGTAGTCCTCCAGCACGCCGGCGTTGGCACCGGCCCGGCCGTCCCGGGAGGTGCGCAGCAGCCGGCCGTCGGGGGTGAGGTGGACGGCGAGCAGCAGGTCGGCGGCGCGTTCGGCGGCCTCGACCAGGTCGGGGCGGTCCAGCAGCGCGCCGGTCTCGGCGAGCGCGGCGACGGCCAGGCCGTTCCAGGCGGCGACCACCTTGTCGTCGCGGGCCGGGGCGGGGCGGGCCGCCCGGGCCTCGGCCAGCCGCGCCCGGATCGTCTCGTACTCGGCGAAGTCCTCGGGGTCGGCGAGGAGTTGGAGCACCGAGGTGCCGTGTTCGAAGGTGCCCTCGGCGGTGACGGTGAACAGCCGGGCCGCGGTGGCCGCGTCGGCGGGGCCGAGCAGGTCGACCAGCTGACCGGGCTCCCACACGTAGTACGCGCCCTCGGCGGACTGCCCGGTCTCCTCGTCCAGGCTGTCGGCGTCCAGGGCGGAGGCGAACGCACCCTCGGGCGTGCGGAGTTCGCGCAGCAGGAAGTCCGCCGTGGAGAGCGCGACCCGGCGGGCCAGGGCCGATCCGGTGGCCCGCCACAGGTGCAGGTAGGCGCGCAGCAGCAGGGCGTTGTCGTACAGCATCTTCTCGAAGTGCGGCACCACCCAGCCGGCGTCCACCGCGTACCGGGCGAAGCCGCCGCCGAGCTGGTCGTGGATGCCGCCGCGGGCCATCGCCTCACCGGTGCGGACGGCCATCTCCAGGGCCGCCTCCGAGCCGGTCCGGGCGTGGTGGCGCAGCAGGAACTCCAGCACCATGGCCGGCGGGAACTTCGGCGCGCCGCCGAAGCCGCCACGGCTCTGGTCGAAGTCCCGGCTGAGGGCCACCAGCGCCTGGTGCAGATCCGCCTCGCCGGGCGGGTTGTGGGCACCGGCCGAGTACACGGCGGCCCGCTGGGCGAGGTCGGCCCGGATCCGTCCGGCGACCTCGCCGACCTCCTCCCGCCGGTCCCGCCAGGCGGCCTCCACACCCTCCAGCACCTGCCGGAAGGACGGCATCCCATGCCGGGGCTGCGGCGGGAAGTAGGTGCCGAAGTAGAACGGCTCCTTGTCGGGCGTGAGGAACACCGTCATCGGCCACCCGCCCTGCCCGGTCGCGGCCTGCACCGCCTCCATGTACACGGCGTCGACGTCCGGCCGCTCCTCCCGGTCCACCTTGACCGGGACGAACCGCTCGTTGAGGTACTCGGCGAGCCCGGCGTCCTCGAAGCTCTCGTGAGCCATGACATGACACCAGTGACACGCGGCGTAACCGACCGACAGCAGAACGGGCACACCGCGGCGCCGCGCCTCGTCGAAGGCCTCCGGCGCCCAGGGCCACCAGTCCACGGGGTTGTCGGCGTGCTTGTCGGCGTGCTGGAGCAGGTACGGCGAGGTCGCATCGGCCAACCGGTTCATACGACCCAGTTTCTCACGAAGCCTCATGCTCCGCGTCGACACCGCACGAACCCTGTCTTCCATGGCGAGGATGCACCTTTGTCCGCAGCGGAGACACACACTTGACAACTCCTGACCCAGCAGCCTGAACCGACTGCCCCGAACTCCTGCGCCGTCGCTGGCTAAGGCTCGGGCGCAGACTTCGGCATCCACCTGGAGGGCGTTTCACCCTGCCGAGCCCCATCTGGCCCACTCCAAACGCGCAGAATGCAGCGAAGCAGGCAGCCCAATCTGCACCCGCACAAAATTCCTCACCCATCAGGCGCTGCGCCTCACATCGCGTGAAGATGTGCACCGCGACAGCAAACGCGGTCGATCCTGTCATCGAGCCCAGCTGGATGGCAGGAGCGTCAGAAGATACTGCCCGCCGGGCCTGGCGGCCTACTTTAAAGGCCTCGACCTGGCGATACAGGCAGGCCGTGCTGGATCACCCGAACCTGCGACAGTCACCCGACTCACAGTCGTGTCGCACATCACTCAGATGCAATGGCTCTGCTTGACTGTCGACGGTCACCCCAAGATCGCCCACGAGAGGGAGACGGATGAATCAGCCACGGCGACAGGGAAAACGAAGCGGCTTGCGACACGAGCTCCCAACAGTTCGAACCCGATTCGTACATCAGATCGAGATCATGCTGGCTGCCGGTCGCAATCCGGGTGTCTTCACGAGTCGACAGCTGGATGTTCCGGGAGTTTCCGATCACCGCAAAGGCCTAGTTACCGCATTCCTCCGCTCATGCGGATTGCTGGTTCGCGGTGGCGGACGTGGCGTTTTCCGCGCCACGACGGCAGCTCGCAGGATCGCCCGGGCCTGGGATCTCAGCGAGGCGCTCGGCCGTCGCGAGCTCGCGATCGTACTGGGGCGCAGCTGGTTCGCCGAGATTGCCCGCCAGGAACTAGGGGAGCACCCTCGACAGCGCGCCGCCTTGGCGGACCGCCTGCTGGAAACCGCCCGCGCGCCGGAAACCCGGCGTGGCGAGGTGGAGATCCTGATCATGTGGCTGCTGGAGGCCCAACTACTTCTTCCCGTATCCGAGGAGTCGGTCGTTTGGAATGCCGATGCCATCCCCCTCGTCGCATCCGATGCATCAGAGGTGACGGCAACCAGAGAGCCAAGGGAGGACGCAACTCGCACGCATTGTGATGAGCTGACAGTCGATAGCGTACTCATCGACAAGTCTCCAAGGACATCCGTACGAGTCGAACCAGGCCTCACCGATGCCGGAGGCGAGCCAAGCATGGACGGAATCGAACTCGAGGAGATGAACGACTCGGTCGTCGGCCCTGCCTCCGATCTCGACTCACATGATGCACAGGATCGATCAGGAACGATCAAATCGTTCAATTCTCACCTGCCAGAAGCTCTTCTTCCCGAAATCCCCTACACCACGGCCGACCGGGCCGGGATCGCCGAGGATGAAATGCTCGACAGTGGACACACCCCCGCTCTTCAGTCGGCCCCAGACGACGGGTCTTCGTCATGGGCTGAAGCAATCCCGCCACAGACAGCGAGGACCTCCATCACCCCTCCCACCAATCCGACATCGCAGTTGGCGACACTCGTCCACCTGAGCGAATTGGCCAACCAGCCCTGGCTCCACGAGCTTCTTCAGCTCAATGAGGAGGAACTGCTCTCCCTACACCGGGGGCTGCGTCGCTTCGTCGACGCCGCTGCAGGAACCAGGAGCAGCGCCATCAAGTTCCAGCCCAAGGCCGTGTAGCCGTACCCACTGATGACCCAGAAGCGAGCCCTGGCGGTAGAGAGCTGGAATTCTGTTCCCGCCAGGGCCCTCCCCCCACCCGCCGACACAGTCTCAGAAGGTGGCATCACTATGCCCTCGCGCAAGACGAGAGCCAGCTATCACGCTAGTAGGAAATCACGCCGGAACCAAAGCGACTCACACCTCCGGGTCTGTCTTTCACTTCCTCCGGCAACCAACTCGTTGACCGTTCGCGGCGAGTTCAGGCCCGACAGGGCGCTACGCCAATCGGCGCCCATGACTCGGTCCACTCACACCATCCGGGCCGATTCCTTGAAGCAGGACCGTCCGGCGTCCTCCAAGTGCAAGTACACGTCTACGGCCACTACTGTCCGGCCAGGGCCAGGAGCGCCTCATCGCTCGCGCCATCGGAAACCACTACGTCTGTGGTCTCCACGACCAGATCACACTCGGACCGGGAACTGGCAGACACGTTTGGCCTCCACCTCAACCTGTGGTGCGCCCCCTCTCAAGGTTCGTCCGAGTCTCCCGCGTCGCCATCGTCTCGGAACGAGACACCCAACGGCCGACCGGTCCACAGACCGCTTGCGTCTCTGGGTGGTGTTGTGGGTACTGGCCACAGGGATTGGCGCCAGCATCGCCGGCCTTCTCACATACATGCTTGTCAGCCGATCCGGCGCTCCACCAGCATCCGCGGAGCTTGCAGGCGTCACCACTTGGACAGCGACCGCCAGGATCTCCCTGGCGTTTCCTTCGGCGATCAAGGCGCTGAGAGACCTGCGGATTTGAGATCCGCCCACCCAGGTGGATGCAACTCTCGCTGCGACAAGTGAGGGCCCCAGCCAGTGACCGACTGGGGCCCTCACCTCCCGCAGTGCATGCCTGGCGCGCTTGAAGTGGCTGCTCTCCCGGCTGCGGGTGGAACCAGTCAGTCGGGAGGATTCCCTGAACCGCAGTGGCGCTGATTCGGAACACCGGCGGGCCGCACAGGCACGAGCACGCGATCGTCGCCGCGCTCGCGCTCCGTGTCCGAGCCCCGTGAGCGTTCTGCCCTCCGACCGGGACGACTGGTCGAAGCTCTGCGGGAAGCGCGTGATCATCAGAGAAGTGTGAACACCGCCGACTACTGGGTTTGCAAGTTCACTGGCACCAGCGGCACACAGCGGAAGCGACCGACAGCAGGACGGGTACGCCGCGGCGCCGCGCCTCCTCGAAGGCCTCCGGCGTCCAGGGCCACCAGTCCACGGGGTTGTCGGCGTGCTTGTCGGCGTGCTGGAGCAGGTACGGCGAGGTCGCGTCCGCGAGACGGTTCGGCATGCCCCCCATCCTCGCGCATCCGGCGGTCGGCGCGCGGCAGGTCAGGCCGGTCCGGACCAGTAGCTGATGCCGAGGTTGGCGTCGAAGGTGCGCATCCGCCCGAGCACCTGGTCGGGGGTCGGGCCGAGGAGTTCGTCGACGATGCGGCCGTCGGCGAGGAAGACGACGCGGTCGGCGTACGAGGCCGCCACCGGGTCGTGGGTGACCATCACGACGGTCTGGCCGAGTTCCCGGACGCACCGGCGCAGCAGCGCGAGGATCTCGGCGGCGGAGCGGGAGTCCAGGTTGCCGGTCGGTTCGTCGGCGAAGACGATCCGGGGCCGGCCGGCCAGCGCCCGGACGCAGGCGACGCGCTGCTGCTGGCCGCCGGAGAGCTGGGCCGGGCGGTGGCCGAGCCGGGCGCCGAGGCCGGCCGCCTCGACCAGGGTGTCCAGCCACTGCCGGTCGGGGGTGCGGCCGGCCAGCGTCAGCGGCAGGGCGATGTTCTCCGACACCGTCAGGGTGGGGATCAGGTGGAAGGCCTGGAAGACGAAGCCCACGTGGTCGCGGCGGAGCCTGGTCAGCTGGCCGTCGCTCAGCCGGGTGAGGTCCGTGTCGCCGATCCGGGCGGCGCCCGAGGTGCAGGACTCCAGTCCGGCGAGGCACTGGAGCAGGGTGGACTTGCCGGAGCCGGACGGGCCCATGATCGCCGCGAACTCCCCCTCCCGGAAGGACACCGAGACCCGCTCCAGTGCCACCACCCGGGCGTCGCCCGACCCGTGCACCTTGGTCAGGTCGACGGCCGACGCGGCGGCCGGGGCGTGGTTCGCGGCGGCCCGGGGGCCTCCGGGACGGGACGGGCCTCCCGCGAGGGACTGGGGCTCGGTCATCGGTGGTGCTCTCCTCGGTTGGACACGGGCTGAGGTCAGGACTGCGGTCTGGGCCGGGGGCCGGGCGGACCGGCGGGCGGGTCGGCGGGCAGGTCGGCGGGTGGCAGCAGGCCGGTGCCGGCGGCCAGCAGGGCGAGGGAGCGGACCGCGAGCTCCCGCCCGGCCGCGGCCGGACGGCCCTGGTGGCCGCCGCTGTCGTGGTGGTCGAGCAGGACCGGTGCCGCCCCGGTGGAGGCCCGTCCGAGCGCCGCGCAGAGCTTCCAGGCGTGCCAGGGCGGCACCCGTGCGTCGTTCGCCCCGGTGGCGAGCAGCACCGCCGGGTAGGCCGTCCCGGGCACCACCCGGTGGTACGGGGAGTAGTCGAGCAGCGCCCGCAGCGCCCGCGGGTCGGCCGGATCGCCGTACTCCTCCGCCCAGAGCCGGCCTAGGCCGCCGACCTGGTAGCGGGCCAGGTCCGTGAGCGGGGCCACGCACACCGCGGCGGAC
Organism: Kitasatospora sp. MY 5-36; assembly: GCF_001182915.1. Taxonomy (NCBI): domain Bacteria; kingdom Bacillati; phylum Actinomycetota; class Actinomycetes; order Kitasatosporales; family Streptomycetaceae; genus Kitasatospora; species Kitasatospora sp. MY 5-36. The sequence continues at coordinate 167 of NZ_LFVW01000652.1, read as the reverse complement.
AGCAGACCGGGCTCCCGGGTGAGCGCGGCGGCGACCACCAGCGCCCCGTTGCTGGCGGCCAGTGCGCCCAGCCCGCCGGCCGAGGCCTCGCCGCGTTCGACCAGCATCGCGGCGGCGGCCCGGAAGTCGTCCACGGTGGCGCTCTTGCCGGGGCCCCGGCCGGCGGC
>NZ_LFVW01000651.1:0-6381 GCF_001182915.1 Kitasatospora sp. MY 5-36 | reverse complement strand
CGCCGCATCCTCACCCGGCACGGCAACGACCTGCGCGCCGGCGCCCGCGACCGGCTCCGCTACGGCCTCCAGCGCCTCGCCACCGGTGCCGCCGCCCCGCTGCGCGCCCTGGTGCCCCGGGAGGAGGAGGACGCGCCGTCCCCGGCGCTGCTGCACTGCCTGCTGGTGTCGCTGGACCCGGAGGCCGGCTACCGGGCGGCCTTCGGCGTCGGCCCGGGCGGGCTCTACCTGCTGCGCTCCGGCCACTGGATCGACGCCTACGCGGCCCGCCTGCTGCACCACCCGGACGGCCAGCCGCCGGTCCCCGAGGCCCCGGTGCCCGGTCCGCGCCCGTTCCGCTTCCGGCTCGTCCCCGTGACGCCGGGCGACATCCTCCTGCTCTGCACCCCCGGTCTCGCCCGCCCCATCGCCGACGAGCCGGCCGTCGCCCACTTCCTCTCCACCCACTGGACCCACCCGCACCCCCCGGGCACCGTCGACTTCCTCCGCCAGGTCCAGGTCCGCGCCAAGGGCTACGCCGACGACCGCACCGCCGCCGCCATCTGGACCGAGTGACACCGCACCGGCCTGCGGCTCCACTCCTGCACGAGAAGTCGACCAGGCCGACTTCTCGCGTGAGCGGGGGCCGGGTCAGGTGCGCAGGAGGATGCCGGTGACGGCGGTGGCCTGGGTGAGGGCGGTGACGCGGTGGGCGTCCGGGAGGCCGATGGCGACGGGGACGGCGAGGCCGTCGAGCAGGGCGCGGATCTGGGCCGCGCGGTCGGCGGCGGGGCCGGGGGTGAAGCGGCCGGTGGCGGTGCCCTCCTCGATGAGGGCGACCAGGTCGGCCTGCCAGGGGGCCTCGATGTCCTGCTGGCCCTGGCGGATCTCGGCGCTCGCGGGGGAGCGGCCCCACACCTCGACCCAGAGGATCCAGCGCGGGTCGCCCGCGCCCTCCGGCAGGTAGAGGCGCAGGTAGGCGTCGAGGCGCTGCCAGGGGTCGAGGGTGTGGTCGGCGAGGGCCTCGCGGCGGCGGGCGCCGAGCTGGTCCTCGCTCCAGCGGAGGGTCTCCAGCAGCAGCTGGTCCTTGCTGCCGAAGTAGTAGAGCAGGTGTCCGGCGCTCATCTGGAGCTGTTTGCCGAGCCCGGCCATGGTGAGCTTGGCGAGCCCGTGTTCGGCGATCGCGGCCCGGGCGGTGGCGAAGACCTCCTCGCGGGGGCGGGCCGGCCGGCGCGGGCGGGGGTCGGCCATGTGGGGTTCTCCTCGGTGGGCCGGAACGCGGGAAGGCGGCGCGGAACGCGGGAAGGCGGCCCGGGCGGGGGCGTACGGCCCCCGCCCGGGCGGGGCGTCAGAGCGCCTTCGGCTGCTGCTGGGTGATGCAGTGGATGCCGCCGCCGTTGGCGAAGATCTCGCGGGCGTCGACGAGTTCGACGGTGCGGCCCGGGTAGGCCTCGGCGAGGATCGCGGCGGCCTCCTGGTCGCGCGGGTCGTCGAAGGCGCACAGGACGACGGCGCCGTTGGCCACGTAGTGGTTGATGTAGGAGTAGTCGACCGGCTCGCCGTCCTCGTCCAGCAGGACGGTGGGGGCGGGCAGTTCGAGGACCTCCAGCGGCCGGCCCTGGGCGTCGGTGGAGGCGCGCAGCACGGCGACCAGTTCGCGGCAGACCTCGTGGTCCGGGTGCGAGGGGTCGGGCTGGACGTGGGCGACCACGACGCCGGGGCGCACGAAGGAGGCGACGATGTCGATGTGCCCGCGGGTGCCGAACTCGTCGTAGTCGCGGGTGAGTCCGCGCGGCAGCCAGATCGCCTTGGTGGTGCCGAGGAAGGCGTGCAGCTCGGCCTCGACCTCCTCCTTGGTCCAGGTCGCGTTGCGGCCCTCGCCGAGCTGGACGGTCTCGGTGACGAGGACCGTGCCCTCGCCGTCGACGTGGATGCCGCCGCCCTCGTTGATCAGCCGGGAGGCGAAGCGCCGGACGTCCGTCAGTTCGCTGATGTGCTCGGCGATGTGCTGGTCCTTGTCCCAGCGGGCCCAGGACTGGGCGCCCCAGCCGTTGAAGATCCAGTCGGCGGCGGCCAGCGAGCCCTTGCCGTCGATCAGGAAGGAGGGGCCGATGTCGCGCATCCACGCGTCGTTCAGCGGGCGCTCGACGATCTCGACCTTCTCGGAGACGTACGTGCGCGCCTGCTCGGTCTCGCCGGTGTTGACGATCAGCGTCACCGGCTCGTACCGGACGATGGTGTCGGCGACGGCGGCCCAGGCCTGGCGGGCGGCGTGCAGCTGCTCGGGGCCGTCGAAGGTGGGGTTGGTGGTGGGGAAGGCCATCCAGGTGCGGTCGTGCGGGTGCCACTCGGCGGGCATCCGGTATCCGAGGGAGGCGGGCGTGGCGGTGGTCATCGTGAAGTCCTAAGCGGTCAGAGGAAGTAGAGGCGGCTGAGGGAGACGCTGTCGGCGGGTTCGGAGCGCAGCGGCGAGCCGTCCAGGGAGACCAGGCCGGTCTCGGTGACCTCGACGTGGCCGATGCGGGCGTTGCGCACCATGTCGCGCGGTCCGATGCCGCGGGTGTTCCGCACGCCGACCCGGCGGCGGCGGGTGGGCAGCCCGTCGGCGGCCTGGTCGAGGTAGGCGCCGTCGGCGGCGGCCTGGGCGACGAAGGCCACCGAGATGTCGGCGGCGGTCGCGCCGTGGGCGCCGAACTGCGGTCCCAGGACGAGCGGTTCGCAGCGGTCGGTGGAGGCGTTGGGGTCGCCGACCACGCCGTAGGCGGGGAAGCCGGCCTTGAGGACCAGCTGCGGCTTGGCGCCGAAGTGGTCGGGGCGCCACAGCACGATGTCGGCGAGCTTGCCGATCTCGATGGAGCCGACCTCGTGGGAGAGGCCGTGGGCGATGGCCGGGTTGATGGTCAGCTTGGCGATGTAGCGCAGCACGCGCTCGTTGTCGTCGCCGCTCTCCGTCGTCCCGTACGAGCCGGCGCCGTCGAGCGGGCCGAGTTCGGCCTTCATCTTCCCGGCCATGGCGAAGGTGCGGCGCACGGTCTCGCCGGCCCGGCCCATGCCCTGGGCGTCGGAGGAGGTGATGCCGATGACTCCGAGGTCGTGCAGCACGTCCTCGGCGCCCATGGTGCCGGCCCGGATGCGGTCGCGGGCCATCGCGGCGTCGCCGGGCAGGTCGGGCTTGAGGTCGTGGGCGGAGACGATCATGTCGTAGTGCTCGCCGAGCGCGTCCCGCCCGAACGGCAGCGTCGGGTTGGTGGAGGAGCCGATGACGTTCGGCACGCCCGCCATCTTGAGGACGTTGGGGACGTGTCCGCCGCCGCAGCCCTCGATGTGGAAGGCGTGGATGGTCCGGCCTTCGAGCACCTTCAGGGTGTCCTCGACCGAGAGGCACTCGTTCAACCCGTCGGTGTGCAGGGCGACCTGGACGTCGTACTCCTCGGCGACCCGCAGCGCGGTGTCCAGGGCGCGGGTGTGCGCGCCCATGTCCTCGTGCACCTTGAAGCCGGACGCGCCGCCCTCGGCCAGCGCCTCGATCAGCGGGGCCTCGTCGGAGGACGAACCGCGGCCCAGGAAGCCGATGTTGACGGGCCAGGCGTCGAAGGAGTTGAAGGCGTGCCGCAGCGCCCAGGGGGAGTTGACGCCGACGCCCCAGACCGGGCCGAACTCCTGGCCGATGATGGTGGTGACGCCGGAGGCCAGCGAGGCCTCCATGATCCGCGGCGAGAGCAGGTGGACGTGGGTGTCGACGGCGCCGGCGGTGGCGATCAGGCCCTCGCCGGAGACGATCGTGGTGCCGGTGCCGACGACCACGTCGACGCCGTCGAGGGTGTCCGGGTTGCCGGCCCGCCCGATCGAGGCGATCCGGCCGCCGATCAGGCCGATCGAGGTCTTGCGGACGCCCTGGACCGCGTCGATCACCAGCACGTTGCTGATCACCACGTCGCAGGTGTCGCGGACGGCGGCGGCCTTGAGGTGCAGGCCGTCCCGGGCGGTCTTGCCGAAGCCGGCCAGGAACTCGTCGCCGGGCGCCTGGGAGTCGGACTCGACCCGGACGATCAGTCCGCTGTCGCCGAGCCGGACCCGGTCCCCGGCGCGCGGGCCGTGCACGGCGATGTAGTCGTGCGGGGTGATCGCGCTCACGAGGGCACCTCCGCGTCGTCGAAGCCGGTCAGGTAGCCGGTCGCGCGGGCCTTCGCCAGGGCGGCCTCCTTCGCGCCGGGCGCGTCCAGCGGCCCGTCCACGAGCCCCGCGAAGCCGATCGCGACCCGCTCTCCGCCGATCGGTACCAGGCCGACCTCGACGGTGGCGCCCGGGTCGAAGCGTACCGAGGAGCCGGCCGGCACGGCCAGGTGGGTGCCGTAGGCGGCGGCCCGGTCGAAGGCCAGCCGGGGGTTGGCCTCGAAGAAGTGGAAGTGCGAGGTGACCGAGATCGGCACCCCGGAGGTGTTGTGCACGGGGAGCAGCAGCGTCTCCTCGACCGGGTCGTAGCCGGCGCCGTCGCCGATCAGCGCGCCGCCGGGGGCGTCGTCGCCGAGCGAGCCGGCGCCCTTGAACGGGTCGGTGACGACGGCGAGGCGGGTGCCGTCCTCGAAGACCGCCTCGACCTGGACGACGGTGACCACGTCCGGCACGCCGGGCAGCACCTCGTCGGCGGTGAGCACGGAGCGGCCGGCCTCGATGGCCTCGGCGAGGCGGCGGCCGTCGCGGGCGGCCTCGCAGACGGTGTCCGCGATCAGGGCGGTGGCCTCGGGGATGTTGAGGCGCACGCCCCGGGCGCGGCGGGCGCGGGCCAGTTCGGCTGCCGTGAAGATCAGCAGCCGGTCCCGCTCGGTGGGGGTCAGTCGCACGGTTCCTCGCTCGCGGTCGCCGGGGACGGGGGTCTGCTCGGGGCCGCGGGGCTGTCGGGGTCGATGTTAGAACGACGTTCAAACACCTCGGGGTCATTGAACCCGCAGCGGGCCGCCCTGTCCAGCGTTGCCGCTCCGCGGGCGTTCGGCCCGCCGGGCGGGGGACGGGGGTGAGCGGGCGGGAGCGGGGGGCGGGGGCGAAGAGGTCCGGGTGGGCCGGTGCCCGGACCCCGGCGCGCGGCGGGAGCGGGGCGGGGGGCGCGTGGTCGGGCGCACGGTCGGTACGGGCGCCGGGTGTGCGCGGGATCGGGTGGGGGCTCCTTCGAAAACAGCCTCTGCGCTTCGCAAACCTGTCCGGCGTGGGCAGTTGGATCACGCGAACCACCCCGTGCCCCTTTCACCCCACGTGATCGGACGCACACTGTTGCAAACGCCGTCAACTGGGCATGAGGATGAGTGGTCAGAACGAGGGGGCCACCCGGCCGGCGGGGGATCCGGAGGCGGGGGCCCGGATTTCAGGGCGGGGGCATGTGTTGATGGACGGTCAGTCGCGATTCCCGCGGCAGCGGACGAGTTCCGGCGACGCCTACCGGTCCGGGCCGGTCCAGGCGCCGGTCGCCGGCACCGGGACGACCCTGCCGGGTGCGCCGGCACCGGGGTGTGCCGTGCACCGGAGACTGCACCTCACGCTCGATCCGGCGGATCTCGTCGGGGTGGGCGCGGTGCGGCGGCGGTTGCGCTCGGCGCTGAGCCACTGGGGGGTGCCGGAGCTGTCCGACACCGCCGAGCTGCTCTCCTCCGAGCTGGTCACCAACGCGCTGCTGCACACGGGCAAGGGCGCGGTGTTCGACGCGGAGCTCGGCTCGGACCACCGGCTGCGCATCGAGGTGCAGGACGGCACCAGCAGACTGCCCGGGCGGCGGCGCGATCCGGAGGGCGAGTACGCGACCTCGGGGCGCGGCCTGCTGCTGGTGGAGGCGCTCGCGGACTCCTGGGGCGTGCAGCTGCGCGGCGACGGCAAGGTCACCTGGTTCGAGCTCGCCATGCCCTGAGCCCCGCCTCCGGGCGGCGTGCTCCGGGCCGTGCGTTCCGGGCCGTGTGTTCCGGGTCGGCGGCAGGACGTACGATTGTTCGCCGTCGATTGATTCGCTGTCGAAGGAAGCCCAGAACAGAAGGCGGAACGGAAGATTTCCGGCCCGTTGGCATTGCCGCTCGGCCGAACATTGGCCAGGATGGTGGGAATGTGTGTCCACGTGCGGGAAGCAGCGGGGAGACCGAACCTCGACTGGCGACCGTCCGTCGCACCGTCCTATCCAGCACGACCCATCACAACGCCACGCGGCCCGTCCGGACGGTCGGCGCGGTCCGCCACGGCAGCGGCAGGAGCAGCATGCCCACTGAGCCCGAGTCGCCGGGGCCGGCGCTTCCTCCCGGCGCGGCGCCCGTCGTCGAGCCGCGGACGGTGGCGCCGCGAGCCGTAGAGCCGAGGACCGTGGAGCCGCGCACCGCCCGGCCGAGAGCCGTCGAGCCGCGTGTCGCCGAGCAGCCGGGCGCCCCGGAG
>NZ_LFVW01000650.1:0-6386 GCF_001182915.1 Kitasatospora sp. MY 5-36 | reverse complement strand
CGCTCGCCTCGGACGGCGGCGTGGTGATCGGGGTGCCACCAGGGCCAGGGAAGGAGGCCGTGACCGTGTTGGTGGTGGACTGGGTGACGCCCGGCAGGTTGCAGAACACCTGCTGGGACGCGCCCGCCGCCAGGTCGAACGTCCCCGCGGCCGTCACGCACGAGGGCGTCACGGTGTCGTTCAGCGTGATGCCGGTGACGTTGACCGTGCCGGTGTTGGTGACGGTGATCCGCCAGTAGGCCGTCCCGTTAGGCGCCACGGTGGTGGTCTTGGCCCACGGGCCCGGACCCCCGGCGCCGCAGTCGGCGGCGTTGGCCGAGGTGCAGACCTCCTTGTTGATCGCCAGGGACGGGACGACGGCACTCGCCTCCGACGGCCCCGTCCTGACCGGTGTGCCGCCGGGGCCGGGGAAGGAGGCGGTCACCGTGTTCGTCGTCGACTGGGTGACGCCCGGCAGGTTGCAGAAGATCTGATGGGAGGCGCCCGCTGCCAGGTCGAACGTCCCGGCGGCTGTCACGCAGGACGGTGTGACGGTGTCGTCCAGGGTGATGCCGGTGATGTTGACCAGGCCGGTGTTGGTCGCGGTGATCCGCCAGTAGGCCGTCCCGCCGGGGGCGAGGGTGGTGGTCTTGGCCCAGGGTCCGGGGCCGCCGGGCCCGCAGTCGGCGGCGTTGGTGGAGGTGCAGACCTCCTTGAGGATCTCCAGCTTCGGCGCGCACTCGGCGCCGGGGGTGACCTGGAGGGTGACGGTGTTGGAGGTGACGGGCGGCTGGCCGTTGGTGACGGCGGAGGCCTGGTTGGAGACGGCGGTGACGGAGCAGTCGGTGGAGACCGTGGTCTCGAAGCAGATCTGCGGCGCGTCGCCGACGAAGGTCACCTGCATCTGCGGGTGGTTGCCGGGGGTGAAGGAGGACCCGTTGACGAGGGTGAGGTTGGCGATCACCTGGATCGGTGAGTCGCTGGTCGGGACGGATGAGATGTCCGCCGTCTCGGTGGTGGGGTTGAACGGGAAGGTGCCGATGGTGGTGCCGTCGGAGGCCAGGACGGTCACCGAGGACTGGGTGAAGTCGACGGTGGTGGGGTCGAGGCCGAGGAGGCTGACCGTGCCGTACGACCTCACGTGCCCGGTGGCCCCGTCGCAGTAGTACGCGGAGGGGTTGAGGCTGCCCTGGGCCTTGGTCTTCAGGCAGGGGGAGGCGCCGGTGATCGGGTCGATGGAGAACAGGTAGCCGGTGTCGCCGAGGCTGTACTTGCACTGGCCGTCGTAGGCGAAGCCGTACGGTCTGGTGTCGCCGCCGTTGACGTTGGGCGGGCCGTTGACGACGCCGTTGGTGCCGTACTGGGCGCAGGGGGCCTGGGTGTTCCAGTCGTAGCAGAACTCGGAGCTGTTGGAGGTGGGGGAGATGCTGAGGTAGATCCAGAACGGGAACTCGGTTTCGAGGTGTCCGTTGGGGGCGGTGATGGTGAGCGGCACCTGGAAGTTGGATTCGCCGGGGGCGACGTTTGTGCTGAGGAGGGTCTGCAGGCCGGGGGGCGCGGCGACGGGGTTGCCGGCGAAGTCGAAGCAGACGACGGTGCCGACCGGCGGGGTGACGGCCAGTTCGACGCCGCCGACCGCCATGCAGACGCCGGTGACGGTGCCGGCCGTGTCGTACATCTCGAAGACGTTGTCGGCGCGGGCGGCTTCGGTGCCGGTCGGGGTGACGACGGTCTTGGGGGTGGCCCAGCCGGTGCACGCGGCGTTCGTCGACGGGTCGAAGCAGGACATCACCGTGGGCAGCGGGGCCAGCTGGTTGTCGGTGACGTAGATCTTGCCGTTGATGACCCGCATGATGCCGGCGTAGTCGCCGCTGAAGGCGACCTGGCCCTCGTTGGGCGGCAGGCCGATGTCGAAGGTGCCGCAGGAGGAGTTGCCGACGGGGTCGTAGCAGAGGATCTCGCCGGTGCCGGAGACCGCGTAGATCAGCTGGTTGGGCGCCTGGACGACGCCTCCGATGACCAGGCCGGTGCCGGTCTGGAGCGGGGTGAGGCCGCAGCTGGTCTGGGCCTGGAGGTCGATGCAGCCGACGCCGATGAGTGCCTGGGTGACGCGGCTGATCGCGGCGTAGTACAGCCGGGAGCCGATCTGCACGTAGGTCGGGGTGCGGGTGCTGCCGATGTCGCCGGTGGTCGTGTCGGCGGCGGAGGAGTTCAGCGCCTGGGGCCAGGTGGCGGGGGCTCCGGTCGGGGTCGGGCAGGGGCCGTTGGTGAGCAGGTCGGTGCAGACCACGCTGGCCGTGTTGGAGAAGCCGTGGTGGTAGATGTTCCAGATCTCGGGGGTGGGGACGCCGTTGATCGTGGCGGTGTAGCGGATGGGGGTGAAGCCGTCGCCGCCGGTGGCGGTGTTGATCGGGGTGAACGGCGGCGGGATCTGGACCACTTGGCCGGTCGCCGGGGAGGAGAGCGTCGGGTTGGTGGCCTGGACGACGTTGGTGGCTGCGCCCTGGTCGGTGCCGGAGAAGGTCGTGCCGCCGTCGGTGGACCACTGCTTGGTGAAGCCGGGGGGCACCTGTAGTGAGCCGGGGACGTAGGACTGGGTCTGCGGTGTGCTGCCGGGGCCGCCCTGGATGGCGTCGGTGACGGTGGTGCTGACGGGTGCGCCGTCGGGGTTGGTCGCGGAGACGACCCAGCGGACGGTGTCGCCCTGGGCGGCCTGGGTGGTGCTGCCGGTGGTGGTGTCGGTGCCGGTCTTCGCCAGGGTCACGGGCTGCTGGCGGACGTCGTGGCGGCCGTTCCTCTGGTCGGCGGGGGCGGCCGTCGTGCCGGTGGCGGGGGTGCGGGGGTCACGGCTGGGCGCGTGTGCCACGGCGGGGGCGGCGAAGGAGCCGGAGGCCGTGGCGAACGCGAGGAGGAGGGTGAGCACGGCCCCGACGAGGCGGTCGCGGAGCGTGTCCATCCCGGGTCGGCCTCCGTGTCGGCGGCCGCGTCGACTTCGCTCGTGTCCGCTGGTGGCTGGACAGCGCCTCATGACGATTCCCTTCGGTCGAGCGGTCCGGTGTCACGCGGTGGGCTGCACAGCGGTGGGTTGGACGGCGGTGGGTTGGACGGCGCGGGGTGGATGGCGGTGGTGACGGGCACGGGGGTCGTGGAGCGGATTCGGGGTGTTGTTGACCCAATACGGACAGTGACCGTACGGGCGTAGTATGCGTGCCGAAAATCCGATAAACGGCATTAACGTGCCCGAGTGGCACGACGGTTCACCCGGATGCGCCGGGGAGGCCGCCCAGGTGGCGGGCGGGCTGTGAGGCCCGGGTGAAGGTGGTGGGTAGGGCCGGTGATCGGCCGTTGATCGGGCGTAGACGACGAGCCTGGAGCATCGGGACCCGGAGGGAACCGGTCCGGAGGCCACAGCCTGATCGCCGGGTCCCGTACGGCCGGACCACGGGCCGTACGGGCGCCCGTGGCTGACGCCGCCACCGGTCCCGACGCCAGGAGGAGTCCGGACCACGAAGGGCAGACGAGGCATGGACGGCGGGCTGTCGGTGCAAGCGGTGAGAACGGCGGCGGGTTTCGGCGAGCTGCTGCGGCTACGGCGCGAGCGGATCGGGCTGACCCAGCAGTGCCTGGCGGATCACGCGACCCTGAGCGTGCGGGCGATCCGGGACATGGAGAGCGGCCGGGTGCGACGGCCCCGCAACGAGACCGTCCGGCTGCTGGCGGACGCGCTGCGGCTGGAGGGCCGCAGCCGGACGGACTTCGAGGAGGCCGCCCGCCGGCAGCAGGCCGCGGACGAGCCGGGGGACGAGCCGGCCGCCCCGCCGGTGGCGCGCGGGGCGATCGTCGGCCGGGAGGCGGAGGCCGAGGTGCTGGCCGACGCCTTCGCCGTGCACGGGGACCGGCTGGTCTCGCTGGTCGGCCTCGGCGGGGTGGGCAAGACCCGGCTCGCCCTGGAGGTGGCCCGCCGGCTGCACCTGGCCGTCCGCTGGTCGGTGCGCTGGGTGGACTGCGGCGGCGGCCCGCACCCGTGGCGCGGGCGGCTGGACGACCTCGTCCGGGACATCGGCGAGCGGCCCGCCCTGCTGGTGCTGGACGGCGCCGACGGCGGGGTGGACGCCGGGCAGTTGGACGGGCTGTTCCGCCACTGCCCCGGACTGCGGGTGCTGATCACCGCCCGGGAGGCCCGGCCGCTGCCCGGCGGCCAGGTCATCCCGCTCGCGCCGCTGCCCGTACCGGACCCCGAACTCGACGCCGAGCCCGAGGCGTTGGCGCAGGTCGGGGCCGTCCGGCTGCTGCTCTCGCACCTGTGCCGGCTGCGGCCCGGCTACACCCTGGAGCGCTCCGAGGCGCCCGCCGTCGCGGAGCTCTGCCGCCGACTGGACGGCCTGCCGGGCGCGTTGGAGCGGGCGGCGGGCTGGGCGCTGGTGCGGTCCACCGCCCAGCTGGTGGCCGGGCTGGCGGCCGTCCCGTTCACGCTGGCGGCGCCGCCGGTGGTGTTCGGCGCGCGCGGTGACCTGCGGGACGACCTGGAGCCGGCGATCCTCCGCCTGACGGACCGTCAGCGTGCCCTGCTGGAAGTGCTGGTGGACGAGCCCGGGGACTGGTCGGGGGAGGACGCGGTGGTCCGCAGCGGCTGGACGCTGCAGACCTGCCTGGCCACGGTGCACGAACTGCTGTCGCGGGGGCTGATCCGCAGCGTGCCCGCCCGGGACGGCGTGCGCTTCACCGTCCTCAACCTGTGCCGCCGGCTGGTCCGGGAGGAGCCCGGGCCGCGGCTCGCGCCGACCGGGGACGTCCCGCTGCTGGCGGCCGCCGGCTGACCGGTTCTGCCGCCGGCCGACCCATTCTGCCGCTTAATGCCGCCGGAGCTGCCGCTTGCCGGGCCCGATCGTTCCTAGCGTTCTCCGTGGGGCCGGGCCGCCGCGCAGAACGCGACGGAACGCCATCGAGGATCACTACCGGTGAGGGCGGAGTCGTGGAGCACGGGAATGCCGAACAGAACGGTCCGGGCGGTCTGGACGTCGTCGTGACGACGACGGCCTCGGACTCGCACACCTGGAACCTGGTGTACCTCCAGTTCCTGCTGGAGGAGATGGGCCACCGGGTGACGAACCTGGGCGCGTGCGTCCCGGACGCGCTGCTGCTCTCCGAATGCCGCCGGGCCGAACCGGACCTGATCGTGATCAGCAGCGTCAACGGGCACGGCCACCAGGAGGGCCTGCGGGTGATCGAGGCCCTCCGCGCCTGCCCGGAGCTGCGGAGCACCCCGACCGTCATCGGCGGCAAGCTCGGCATCGCCGGGGCCGACGACCCGGACCGCGAACGCGCGCTGCTGGCGGCCGGGTTCGACGCGGTCTTCGAGGACGGCGCCGCGGTGGCCGGGTTCCGCGCCTTCGTCGGCGGACTGCGCTCCGGGGTGCTGCTGTGACGGCTCCCGCCGGGGCCGGTCCCGCCGGGTTCGGTCCCGCGGTGGCCGGTCCTGAACGGGCGGGCCCCGCCGGGACGGGCTTCGGCGCGTTCGTGGCGCAGGCCGCCGAGGCGGGCGCGCTGGTGGTCCAGCCCCGGATGGGCATGGCGGAGGCGGCCCCGATGCGGGCGGGCCTGCTCGCCACCCGGGGCGCGGCCGCCGTCACCGTCGGCACCATCACCCTGGACAGCTACACCCGCACCGGCGACCTCGCGGCCGCCCAACGCGCCCTGGCCGCCGGGGCGGGCCTCAACGGCTACCCGATCGCCACCCACCCCGTCGAGGTCACCCGGGCGGTGCTGCGCGGGGTCGCGGACGCGGGCTTCCCGGTGCAGGTCCGGCACGGCTCGGCCGCACCGGAGCGGATCGTCGAGGCGCTGCTGGCGGCCGGCCTGGACGCCACCGAGGGCGGACCGGTCTCCTACTGCCTGCCGTACGGCCGCACCCCGCTCCACGAGGCGGTGGCCCGCTGGCGTCGCGGCTGCGAACTGCTGGCCTCCGTCCGGGAGTTCGGCGCCGAGCCGCACCTGGAGACGTTCGGCGGCTGCCTGATGGGCCAGCTCTGCCCGCCCTCGCTGCTGATCGCCGTCAGTGTGCTGGAGGCGCTGTTCTTCCGCCGGCACGGGCTGCGCAGCATCTCGCTCAGCTACGCCCAGCAGGCCGACGCCCGCCAGGACGAGGAGGCGCTGGCCGCGCTCGGCCGGATCGCGGGGGAGCTGCTCACCGACGTCGACTGGCACCTGGTGGTGTACGCGTACATGGGTGTGTACCCGCGCTCGCCCGGCGGTGCGCGGCTGCTGCTGGAGGACGCGGCGCGGCTCGCGGTGCGCGGCGGCGCGGCCCGGCTGATCGTCAAGACCACGGCCGAGGCGCACCGCATCCCGACCGTCGCCGAGAACGTCCGGGCGCTGGAGGCCGCCGCCGCGGCCGCCACGGCGGAGCG
>NZ_LFVW01000064.1:0-30826 GCF_001182915.1 Kitasatospora sp. MY 5-36 | reverse complement strand
CCCCGGCCGCGCCGCGCGACCGGGGCCCGTGAACGGGAGCGCTCCGTCAGGCCACGACGGGCGCCTGCTGCTCCGCGGTGGAACCGTCCGCGGAGCCACCCGCGCCCCCGGAGCCGGCCACGGCCCCGAGCGCCTTGCGCCGCCGCGGCAGCGCGAACATCAGCAGGAAGACCGCGAGCAGCACCCCGGCGACCCACCACATCGCGTGCACGAAGGCCCCGCCGAACGCCGTCCCGACCGCCTCCGGCGCGACCACGTCGTCCATCGCCCCGAAGAAGGCCGCCGACACCAGGCCGAGCCCGAGCGCGTTGCCCACCTGCTGCACGGTGTTGATCAGCCCGGACGCCGAACCGGCGTGCTCACGCGGCACCTCCGCCAGCACCGCGTCGGTGATCGGCGCGACGATCAGCCCCATCCCGAGGCCCATCACCACCAGCGGCAGCGCCATCTGCCAGGCGGTGATCGTCGTCCCGTACCGGTCCGCCTCCCAGATGTAGACGAGCACGCCCGCCGCCATCACCAGCGCGCCGGTCTGCAGCACCTTCCGCCCGAACCGCGGCACCAGCTTCTGCACCGACAGTCCGGCCGCCGTGGAGACCGCGATCGAGAACGGGATGCCGGTCGCGCCGGCCTTGAGCGGGCTCCAGCCCAGCCCGATCTGCATGTAGAGGGTCCAGACCAGGAAGTAGATGCCGAGTGCCACGCCGAAGGCCAGCTGCACGCAGATCCCGGCCGCGAAGGACTTCACCCGGAACAGCGCCAGCTCCACCAGGGGAGAGCCATCCCGCCGCGTCTTGACCTTCTCGTACGCCACGAACAGCGCGAACACCGGCAGGCTCCCGGCCATCGACAGGTAGCCCCACAGCGGCCAGCCGGCCTCCCGGCCGTGCGTCAGCGGGTAGATCAGCATCAGCAGGCCGAGGCTGGCCAGCGCCACGCCCACCAGGTCCAGCTTCAGCGCCTGGTCGGCCTTGGACTCGTCGATGAAGCGGCGGCCCAGCAGCAGTCCGGCGATGCCGACCGGCAGGTTGATCAGGAAGATCGGCCGCCAGGCCAGGCCGAACAGGTCCCACTCGGTGAGCAGCGCACCGATCATCGGACCGGAGACCGCGCCCAGCCCGACCACCGCGCCGAACAGGCCGAACACCTTGCCGCGCTCCTCCGCCGGGAAGGTCGCGTGGATGATCGACAGCACCTGCGGCACCATCAGCGCGGCCGTGCCGCCCTGGAGCACCCGGGTCGCGATCAGCATCTCGGGGCTGGAGGCCAGCCCGCACAGCGCCGAGGCCAGCGTGAAGCCGCCGATCCCGATCAGGAACACCCGCTTGCGGCCGTGGATGTCACCCAGCCGGCCGCCGGTGATCAGCCCGATCGCGAAGGCCAGCGCGTAGCCCCCGGTGACCCACTGGACGGCGCTGAACGAGGCGCCGGTGTCCTGCTGGATGCTCGGGATGGCGATGTTGACGATGGTCACGTCCACCAGGTCCATGAAGGAGGCGACCATCACGATCGTCAGCGCGATCCACCTCCGGCGCTCCGCTGCCGCGGTGCCCATTCCGTACTCCTCTACCTTTTCCACGTCCACGACAGTAGCGGGCATCTAGGTCAGAATCTGTCCCAGTTGGTCCGGCATTCTGGACGGCACGAGCGACGGCACGAGCGAGCGAAGCATCGAGAGGCGCACATGAGCGACACCCCGGCACGGCTGTTGAACCTCCTCTCGCTGCTCCAGACCCCGCGCGAGTGGCCCGGCAGCGAGCTCGCCGAACGGCTCGGCGTCAGCCCCCGCACCATCCGGCGCGACATCGACCGGCTGCGCGAGCTCGGCTACCCGGTGCGGGCCAGCATGGGCGCGGAGGGCGGCTACCGACTGGTCGCGGGCACCGCGATGCCCCCGCTGCTGCTGGACGACGAGGAGGCGGTGGCCATCGCGGTCGGGCTCCGCGCGGCGGCCGGGCACGCCGTGGTCGGCATCGAGGAGGCCTCGGTACGGGCGCTCGGCAAGCTGCTCCAGGTGCTGCCGGGGCGGCTGCGGCACCAGGTCGGGACGCTCAACTCCGCGACCGTGCCGCTGCTCGCCGGGGACGGCCCGACCGTCGACCCGGAGGACCTCACCGTGCTCGCCCGCGCCGTCACCGCCCGGGAGCGGCTGCGCTTCGGCTACCGGGCGTACGACGGCGCCGAGACCAGTCGGCAGGTCGAGCCCGAGCGGCTGGTCTCGGTCGGCCGCCGCTGGTACCTGGTCGGCTACGACCTGGACCGCGCGGACTGGCGGCTGTTCCGGGTCGACCGGCTGAGCGGCCCGGCCGCCACCGGCGTCCGCTTCACGCCGCGCCCGCTCCCCGCCGAGGACGCCGCCGCGTACGTGGCGGGCAAGCTGCGCCGCCCGTCACCGAGCGGCACCGTGGTCGCCACCGTGCACGCCCCGGCCGAGCGGGTCCGCGACAGCCTCCGGCCGGGCGACTCCGAGGTCGAGCCGATCGACGGGCACAGCTGCCGGCTCCGCTCCCGTTCCGACTCGCTGGAGTGGACGGCGATGCGGCTGCTGTCGCTGGACTGCCCCTTCGAGGTGCACGAGCCGCCGGCGCTGCGCGAGCACCTGCGCCGGCTCGCCGACCGCGCCCACCACGCGGCCGGCCCGGAGGCTCGGACCCCGGGCCCCGCCCTGAGGGCCGGCACCTGAGGCCGCGACCCGAGGGCCGGAACCTAGGCCTCGACCCGGAACCAGCCGTTGCCGGAGCGGAACCAGAGCACCCCGTCCCGGCCGTGCGCGCGCCCCCGGTCGAGGCCGCCGGGGACGCCGACCCGCTCGCGGCGCACCTCCCGCCAGCCCTTCCGGCTCTCCCGTTCGCACCGGATCAGCTCGCCGCCGGGCTGGAGGAACACGGCCCGGTCCCCGGCGATCGCGAAGCCCACCGGCTGGCGGGCCGGCAGCCGCATGACGACGGGCTCGCCCCCGTCCGGGTCGATCCCGGTGAGGTGGCTCCTGTCCCCGTACCAGGCCAGCCAGGCCCGCCGTCCCTCGGTGGCGGCGGCGAGGCCCTCCAGCGGCTGGTCGCCCAGCTGCCCGAAGTCCGGCTGCCAGACGATCCGTCCGGCGGTGTCCAGCCCGAGCAGGCCGTACTGGCCGAGCGGGTTGTCCCCGTAGTTGCCCTCGTCCCCGAAGGCGAGCCAGATCCGGCCGTCCCGGTCGGTGGTCAACGCCTGGACGTCGTCGCCGAGTTGCAGCTCCCGGGTCAGCCGTCCGTCCGGCCCGAAGACCTGGCCGTTGCGCTCCCAGCCGTCCGCCGACTCCTCGGCCCTGCCTCCGACCAGCAGCACCCGGCCGCCCGGCAGCAGCGCCAGGAAGTCCGGCGGGACCCCGACCCCGGTGAGCGGCACCCGCCACTCGCCCCGCGGGCCGCGCACCACCACCTCGCCGTCGAACGGCAGCCGGGCGCACGGCCACGAACCGGCCGGTGCCGCGTACCGCTCCGGCACCACCAGGACGGCCAGCTCCCCCTGCGGCCCGACCGTCCAGGTCAGGGCCCGGTGGCCGGCCCGGACGTCCTCCGCGGGCAGCCGCCAGACCTCGACCGGACGGTCGGACACCGGTATCGACATCGATCGGGCCCCGCTCAGACCCCGTACTCGGCGGTCAGCAGCGCCCGGCCCAGGGTGTGGAAGGTGAGGTTGAAGCCCACCTGGGCCGGCGGGGTGTCGGCGGCGACGTCCAGCTTCTCCACGTCCAGCGCGTGCACCGCGAAGACGTAGCGGTGCGGGGCGCCGGGCGGCGGGGCGGCGCCGTCGTACCGGTTGCCCGGGAAGTCGTTGCGGCCGTGGAAGGAGGCCTCGCCGGGCAGGCCGGCGTCCGAGGAGCCGGCGCCGCGCGGCAGGCCGGCGGTGTCGGCGGGCAGGTTCAGGGCGAGCCAGTGCCACCAGCCGGAGCCGGTCGGTGCGTCCGGGTCGTAGCAGGTGACCGCGATGCTCCGGGTGCCCTCCGGCAGGCCCGACCAGGCCAGCTGCGGCGAGAGGTTGCCGTCGGCGTGGACGAACTCCGGGCCCAGCGTGCCGCCTTCGGTGATGTCCTCGCTGCTCAGCGGGAAGGACGGCACCTGCGGAAGGAACTCGTACGGCAGCGGCGCGCGCTTGCTCATGGGCTGGTCACCTCTCACGGTCGGAATGACACAGGTCACTCTAAACGGCTCGCCGTAATCGGGTGCGTGTGCGATCCCGCCGCCCCTAGAGTCGACGGCATGGCCTCCAGAATGACCCGTCTGCTCTCCGACTCGCGCGACGCGCTGTTCACCATGCTCGGCCTCCAGGCCGTCATCTGGTCCGTCCAGGTGGTCAACTGGCTGGACGACTACGGGCTGTCGCAGGAGTTCGGCCTGCGCTCGGAGCGGATCGGCGACCTGCCGGAGATCTTCACCTCGCCGTTCCTGCACTTCGGTTGGGACCACATCGCGGCCAATGCCTGGCCGCTGTTCCTGCTCGGCTTCCTGTCCGCCTACCGGGGCATGAAGAAGTTCCTGCTGGCCAGCCTGGTGATCACGATGTCCGACGGGCTGCTGGTCTGGCTGCTGGAGAGCCCGAACACCGTGACGGCCGGGGCGAGCGGCCTGGTCTACGGCTACCTCGGCTACGTGGTGCTGCGCGGCGTCCTGGATCGCAACGTGCTGGACGCGGCGGTCGGCATCGTCATCGCGGCGGTCTACTCGACCATCCTGATCGGCGTGCTGCCGGTCACCCCGGGCGTCAGCTGGCTGGGCCACCTGGGCGGACTGATCGGCGGGCTGGCCGCCGCCTTCCTGCTCCGCCGCCGGCCGGCCGAGCAGCGGGCCCCGAAGCCCTCCGCCGCCCCGGACAGCCCCGGGTCCGCCCTGCTCAAGCAGCTGGACGACCTGGGCCTGTAGCCCCCGGCCCGGCGGCCGTCGGCCCGGTAGCCCACCCGGGCCATCAGGTATAGACCAATCCCACCCCTGCGGCTAGCGTGGACGGCTCACCCTCCCCCAGCTCCGGAGCCGCACCGTGGAGTCGTCCGTCCTCGCCTTCGCCACCGACCTGCTCGACGAGGGCGCCGACACCTTCTTCGGCAACCTCACCGACCGCGCCGGGGTCGGCGGCGTCACCCTCGCCTCCGTCTACCACGAGGCCCGCGACGTCTTCCCGCACAACCCCCGCCGGGTGGTCCGCTACCTGGAGCCGGGCGCGGCGTACTTCCGCCCCGACCCGGCCGCCTGGCGGGGCCGCCGGCTGGCCCCGGCGCCGTCCACCGCGATCGGCGACCGCGACCCCTTCGCCGAGGCCGGCGAGGAGGCCCGCCGCCGCGGCCTGAAGCTGCACGCCTGGACGGTCTTCTGTCACAACGACCGGCTCGGCTTCGCCCACCCCGGCTGCGCCCCCGCCAACGCCTTCGGCGACCGCCACCTCACCGAGCTCTGCCCGGCGAACCCGGAGGTCCGGGAGTACGCGCTGACCCTGGTGGCCGAGCTGGCCCGGTACGGCGTGGACGCGGTCCGCGCCGAGTCCCTGCACTTCCACGGGCTGCGCCACGGCTACCACCACGAGCGCTACTTCGAGGAGCTGGGCCCGACCGCCGAGGCCCTGCTCGGGGTCTGCTTCTGCCCGCACTGCCGCGCCGCCGCCACCGCCGCCGGGGTCCCGGCCGAGGAGGTGGCCGAGGCGGTCCGCGCCGAGCTGCGCCACCGGCTGGCCGACGAGTCCGCCGCCGCCCGGCCCGCCGACCTCAGCGCCCTCGCCGACGGCGCCTTCGCCGCCTACGTGGACGCCTCCGCCGCCACCGTCACCTCGCTGGCCGCCGACCTCTCCGAGCAGGCCCGCCGGCACGGCATGCGACTGAGCTTCATGGACGGCGGCGGCCCGGGCACCGGCTGGCTGGCCGGCATCGACCTGCCCGCCCTCGCCGGAGCCGCCGACCAGATCGAGACCCTCGGCTACGCGAGGACCCCGGAGGCCGTCCGGGAGAAGCTCGCCGCCTTCGCCCTGCACGGCGTCCACCCGAAGTCCATGGCGGTGATCCTGCGCCCGATGTCCTCCGACTGCGACGGCCCGGAGAACCTCGCCGCCAAGATCGCCACCCTGCGCGAACTCGGCGTCCCCGAGGTCGAGTTCTACCACTACGGCCTGATGCGGCTGTCCTCCCTGGACCGGATCGGCGCCGCGCTCTCCTCCTGAGGCCGGCCGCCGCCCGCCCCGGAACCGGTCACCGCCGCCGCTTGGACGTCCCGAACAGGCTGCGCGAGATCTCCTGCCCGAGCTGCTTCCCGGCCGAGCGCGCGAAGGACTTGACGCTCGGGTTGTTCAGCAGCGACCCGAGCAGCCCGCCCACGCCCGCCTGCTCCCGCGCCTTCCCCTCCCGTTCCTCCCGCCGCGCCGCCGGCTCGGGAGGAGCCGACGCGGGAGGCCCGGCCGGCGCCGCCTCCGGCCGGGGGGCGCGCGCCGCCAGCTTCTCGTACGCCGACTCCCGGTCGATCGCGTCCCGGTAGCGCGCCGTCAGCGGCGAGGCGTCCACCACCGCCCGCAGGTCCGCCGCCTCGATCGGCCCCATCAGCGACTGCGGCGCCCGCAGCCTGGTCGCCGCGACCGGGGTCGGCGCGCCCTTCTCGGAGAGGACGGTGACCACGGCCTCGCCGGTGCCCAGCGAGGTCAGCACCGCGCCGAGGTCGTACGAGGACCGCGGGAAGGGCGAGACGGTGGCCTTCAGCGCCTTGGCGTCGTCGGGGGTGAAGGCGCGCAGCGCGTGCTGCACCCGGTTGCCCAACTGCGCCAGCACGTCGGACGGGACGTCCCGCGGCGTCTGGGTCACGAAGAAGATGCCGACGCCCTTGGAGCGGATCAGCCGCACGGTCTGGGTGATCGCCTCCAGGAAGGCCTTGGAGGCGCCCTTGAACAGCAGGTGCGCCTCGTCGAAGAAGAACACCAGCTTGGGCTTGTCCGGGTCGCCCACCTCGGGCAGCTCCTGGTAGAGGTCGGCGAGCAGCCACATCAGGAAGGTGGAGAACAGCCGCGGCCGGTCCTGTACGGCGGGCAGTTCCAGCACCGAGACCACGCCCCGGCCGTCCGGGGCCGTCCGCAGCAGTTCGGCGGTGTCGAACTCGGGCTCGCCGAAGAACGCCCCGGCGCCCTCGTTCTCCAGCACGGTGAGCGCCCGCAGGATCACCCCGGCGGTGGCCGCCGAGAGCCCGCCGATGGTCCGCAGCTCCTCCTTGCCCTCGGGCGAGGCGAGGAAGGCGATCACCGCGGTGAGGTCCTTGAGGTCGTAGAGCTCCAGGCCCTTGGCGTCGGCGTAGTGGAACACCAGGGTGAGCGAGGACTCCTGGGTCTCGTTCAGGTCGAGCACCTTGGCCAGCAGCAGCGGCCCGAAGCTGGTGACGGTGGCCCGGATCGGGATGCCCGCGCCCTGCCCGCCGAGCGCGTAGAACTCGGCGGGGCAGCCGCGCGGCTCCCACTGCTGCCCCACCTCGGCGGCCCGGGCACCGGTCCGCTCGCTCGGCGTCCCGGGCGCGGCGACACCGGAGACGTCCCCCTTGATGTCGGCCAGGAACACCGGCACGCCCTGCGCGGAGAGCTGTTCGGCGATCAGCTGGAGGGTCTTGGTCTTGCCGGTGCCGGTGGCCCCGGCGACCAGCCCGTGCCGGTTGAGCACGCCCAGCGGGATGCGCACCTGGGCGTCCGGGTACGCGGTGCCGTCCAGCAGCACCGCGCCGAGGTCGAGGGCAGGGCCGGTGAAGGCGTACCCGGCGGCGATCTCCCGGACGGCCTGCGGGGTGAGGTCGGAGTCCATCGGTGAACACTCCTGAGCGGATCGGAACGCTTCGGAACGCTTCGGCATCGGCACGGAACCCGATCGGCACCGGGCGATGTTCGCGACATTTCCCATCAAACAGCGGCATTCGTCCATGCGCAGTTCACACCGGCGCGCGTGGCGGAGCCTCGGCTGCTGCGCCATCCGCCGTCCGAACGGTAGGCTTTCCGTGTGATCTTCAAGCGCATCGGCAATGGGCGGCCGTACCCGGATCACGGCCGGACGAGCACCCGCCAGTGGGCTGACGTCGCCCCGCGCCCGGTGCGACTCGACCAGCTGGTGACCACCAAGGGCCAACTCGACCTCGAAACCCTCCTGGCCGAGGACTCGACGTTCTACGGGGACCTCTTCGCCCACGTGGTGAAGTGGCACGGCGACCTCTACCTGGAGGACGGCCTGCACCGGGCCGTCCGGGCGGCGTTGCAGCAGCGCCAGGTGCTGCACGCCCGCGTCCTCGAAATGGAGTGACGGACCCCCGACCGGGCCGTCGGACCCCCACGGGCTTTCCGGACCGCCCCCTCGCCACCCGGCGGAGGGCGGTCCGCGCGTACCCCGGTACCCCCTTTCGGGTACCGGGGTACGCCAGATGATGATCGTTTAGTACCTTCGAGGCTGTCCGGCACTACGCTGCTGACTACGGCCGCGACCAGGGGATTCCGCCCGCACCGGGGGAAGCCCCCACCCGGCCGATCCGTCATCCCGACCCCGCCCTGGTACGAGGGGGAGACAAACCGTGAGCATGTTGACTCCCCAAGGCCTCAAGGGGAAGCAGTACCGCGTCACCGGCAACACCTACCCGCGCCTGGGCCGGCCTCCGAAGAAGAGCCGCAAGGTGATCGCCGCACTCGCCGGCCTGCTCGCCCTGGCCCTGGTCGCGCTCGGCGGCGTGCAGCTGTACGACATCTTCACCGGCAGGAACAAGAACGCCTCGGCCCAGGCCTGCGCGGACCCGTCCGGCAAGCCGCTGGCCGCCCCGACGCCGGGGGCCGCCCCGGGCACCCCCGCCGCCTCCGGTGCGCCCGCCGCCGCGCAGGGCGACCCGCACGCCGTCCCGCAGGCCTCCGCCGTCACCGTGAACGTCTACAACGCCACCACCAAGGCCGGGCTGGCCGGCCGGACGGCCGAGGAGTTCAAGAAGCGCGGCTTCGTCATCGGCAAGGTCGGCAACGCCCCGGCCGAGCTGGACAAGAAGGTGCCCGGCACCGCCCAGGTGATCGCCGGTCCGGCCGGCGCCGGCGCGGGCACCCTGGTCGGCTCGCAGATCGCCGGGGCCGCCGTCACCGCCGACGCCCGCACCGACACCACCGTGGACTTCGTGATCGGCGACAGCTACAACGCCCTGCTGGACGAGACCCAGGCGGCCGCCGCCCTCGCGCTGGCCACCAAGCCCTCCCCCGCCCCGACCGCCACCGGCAGCTGCTGAGACGGCACCGACCGGACGCGCGGCACCACCGAACACCGAGAGCCCCCGGCAGACGCAGTGCCGGGGGCTCTCGGTGTTCGGTGGTTCGGGTGGGGAGGCTCAGCCGGCCGTGCCGTACAGCCGGTCGCCCGCGTCGCCGAGGCCCGGGACGATGTAGCCGTTCTCGTTGAGCCGCTCGTCCACGGCGGCGGTGACGACGGTGACCGGCAGGCCTGCCAGCTCCCGCTCCATCACCTCGACGCCCTCGGGGGCGGCCAGCAGCACCACGGCGGTGACGTCGGTGGCACCGCGCTCGATCAGCATCCTGATCGCGGCGACCAGGGTGCCGCCGGTGGCCAGCATCGGGTCGAGCACGTAGACCTGGCGGCCGGAGAGGTCGTCCGGCATCCGGGTGGCGTAGGTGGAGGCCTCCAGGGTCTCCTCGTTGCGGACCATGCCGAGGAAACCCACCTCGGCGGTCGGCAGCAGCCGGGTCATCCCGTCCAGCATGCCGAGGCCGGCCCGCAGGATCGGGACCACCAGCGGGCGCGGGTAGCTGAGGCGGGTACCCAGCGTGACCGCCACGGGGGTGGTGATCTCCACCTCGTCGGTGCGGACGTCCCGGGTGGCCTCGTAGGCGAGGAGGGTCACCAGCTCGTCGGTCAGGCGACGGAAGGTCGGCGAGTCGGTGCGCTCGTCGCGCAGGGTGGAGAGCTTGTGGGCGACCAGGGGGTGGTCAACAACGTGGAGACGCATGTATCGAGGTTAGCCCGGTCCTGGACGGGTGTACGACTCGCCGTGCCCACCGGGGCGCCGGTCCGGGTGACGCTCCCGTGACCCGCCGTGACCCGGCGCGGTCGTCCGGACGGAAGTGCCTCCTGTGGTATCAACCGGGCCGTTCTGGGAATGTCACCTCTTATGACGAGCAACCCGAACCCTGGGGACGGCTCGATGGACGAGCCCGTCGACGGGGTGGGCCGGAGCCCGGGCCCGCCGTACGACCACCCCGAGACGGAAGCGGAGCGCCGCAAGCGGCGGGCCGTCTTCCTGCGCGAGCTCACCGAGGCGCGCGAGCTGCGGGAGCGGGTCCAGCCGCGGCGGACCAAGGAGCGGCGGATGCGCGAGGCGATGCGGATGCGGACCTTCCGGATCTGACCGGGCCCGGAACCGCCCCCGGAACCGCCTCGGGAGGCACCCCCGGACCACCCTGATGCCGCCCTGGCGCCCGTCCGGCGCGACACCCGGACGGCCCCGGGAAGGGACCCGAACGGCCCCGCCGGGCGTTCGGAGCAAATTTCGACCGGCCTCGGACCGCCCCGGCCCGGCTTCGCCGTCCGCCACCCGGTCCTTCCGACACGACCTGCAAAGACGCGCTGCAGAACACCCCCCGCAAGGGCGGGCTTTCTGTCACGATTCCGATGGGACGGTCCGAACAAGCGGACCGCCTCTGGCGCGGGGGCGGCCAGATTTCCGCGTTGCCCGTGCGCGCCGACAGCCGAGACCGATGATCTTGGGAGTGTCCCTGGTGGCGTACTTCGCTGCAGTGCTTGCTCGCACCGAGGACGGGTGGGATGTGAGCGAGACGGAGCTCGACGACGTCGAAACCCTCGCCGATCTGGCCGACCTGGCCCGCGGATCCGCCCAGGACGACGACAGCGTCCTGATCTTCATCGAACAGGAGGACGCCTGGTTCGCCGTCGTCCGCGTGGACGGCGAGGAGGACCCGCGGATCTTCGTGTCGGACGGCGCCGCGGCCGCCCGCAGCTCCTACGGCTCCGTCCTCACCGACGAGTTGGTCGACCAGGCCGGCGAGAGCGAGTTCGGCGACCTGGACCACCTGCTGGACGAGGCCGAGGAGGCCGAGGAGCAGGACGAGGAGGACGCCGACGCCCGCGGCGGCGTCCCGGTCGGCCCGCTCGGCGACGCCCACCTGCTCACCGAGTTCGGCCTCGCCGCCGACGAGCTGCTGGCGCTCAGCGGCGAGGGCGCGGTCCCGGGCGACGCCCTTGAGGAGATCGCCGAGGCCCTGGGCTGCGGCGAGGTCCTGGAGGCCGTCCGGTAGCGGCGTCGGCCATGCCGGTGTCCACCACCGGATACCCGACACTGGATGCCATGCAGCCCGCATCCACTCCGCTGACCGTCCCGCACGTTCCCCCGCTGCCCGCCCCCGTCCGCCCCGACCCGGTCCGCGACCGCTGGGCGGCGCCGATGCGCCTCGCCATGGCCGAGGCCGCGCTGGCGCCGGCCACCGGGGACGTACCGGTCGGGGCCCTCGTCCTGGACCCGGACGGCGAGGTGATCGGACGCGGCCACAACGAGCGCGAGGCGGTCGGCGACCCGACCGCGCACGCCGAGGTGGTCGCGGTCCGGCAGGCCGCGGAGAAGACCGGGGAGTGGCGGCTGAGCGGCTGCACGCTGGTCGTCACGCTGGAGCCGTGCACCATGTGCGCCGGTGCCATCGTGCTGTCCCGGATCGACCGGGTGGTCTACGGCGCCCTCGACGAGAAGGCCGGCGCGGCCGGCTCGCTCTTCGACGTGATGCGCGACCGCCGGCTCAACCACCGGCCCGAGGTGATCCCGGGCGTCCTCGCCGACGAGTGCGGCGCGCAGCTGCGCGCCTTCTTCGACACCCACCGCTGAGGGCCCGCCGGGCACCGCGGTGATACGGATTTCGTGACTGCGCCACCCCTCCGGTAGAGTTCCTCTCGGTAGCGTGTCCGAGCGGCCAAAGGAGCACGCCTCGAAAGCGTGTGTGGGGGCAACTCCACCGTGGGTTCGAATCCCACCGCTACCGCTCGAGAGCCCGAGGGCCCGTCCGATCCGGACGGGCCCTCGGCGTTTGTATGCCCACGTCGCGGGAGCCGCAGGGCACCGCCGGAACGGCCCCGGACATGGGAACGGCTCCGTACCCCGGGCCGATGACCACCGGTGCCCGGTCCGTACGGAGCCTGGAGGGGGAGCGGTTCGGGGGGACTGACCGCTCCCCCGGCGGAGTCCCACAACCGGCGCCGCGTCGGGGGGAAGCCGCGGCGACCGGTCCCACAGCGGGGAGCTCCGGATCCATGCACCGGGGATTCCTGCCAGATCCTCGGTACGTCTTCCATCCTGCCGTCCGGCCCGCGAGCGGGCATCCGGAGAAAGGCCCCACTCGCGGGGACCTTCGTCCCGCCGGCCGAACGCGTCGCACACTTGATAGCCCGTCCGGGTGGATAAGCTGCCCCCTGCAGGCCGCTCGGGGACCGGATGACGGCGGCCCACAGCTGGGAGGAAGAGGTCACCCGATGGCGCAGGCGAAGAAGATCGGCATGGCCCTCCTGCTCATCTTCGTGCTCTACTCGATCATCACCTCACCCTCCCGGTCCGCCGAGCTGGTCCAGCTCGGCTTCGAGGGGATCTCGAACGCGGCCAAGGCCGTCGGCACCTTCATGACCGGTCTGATCAAGTGACGGACGGCCCGCACCCATTCGGGTAGCGGTCGGCCCCCTGGCACCGGCTACGGTGAGCGGGACCCTCTGTCCCCGTCCGCGAGGAGCGGCAATCGTGATCCGCCACCTGGTCCTGTTCAAGCTCAACGAAGGCGTCAGCAAGGACGAAGAGCGCGTGCTCGCCGGCGCCAAGGCCTTCGACGCGCTCGGCTCGGTGATCCCCGAGCTGCGCGAGTGGGAGTGCGGCTGGAACACCACCGAGCGCGACATCGCGTACGACTACGCGATCAACAGCCTGGTCGAGGACCGCGACGCCCTCCAGGCCTACCTGACCCACCCGGACCACCAGGCCGCGGCCGGCCTCTGGCGCGAGTTCGCCACCTGGGTGATCGCCGACGTCGAGGTCTGAGCACCCGTCCGGCCCCACCCGTCCGACCCGGACCACCCGAAGCCCGACCCCGGCGCTTCCCCCGGACGGACCGCGGCGCCCCGTCCGGCTTCCGGGCGGGGCGCCTTGCTCCGTCCCGGAACGATCCCTGCGGCGGTTCGCCGGCCGGCCCGGGAAAGGTTGAACGGCCCACCAACACACCTCCATCGGGTGCTTGCCCGACCTGCGCCCACCTTGTGATGCTATGACCGGTTTTGCCGGACATGGCGAGGTCGTGAACCCGCCGTGGCACCCGCTCCGCAGGGCCCGCCGTTGACGACTTTGGGAGGGGTGAGGTGTCCGTGGACGAAGTGCTGGCTGCGATCACCAGCCCGGCCGGCGAGCTCCGACGGACCGGCTGCGCGGCCCCGGCGGCCGCCCCGCCGTGGACGTCCGGACGCTGACCCGGGTGCTGTTCGAACGGCTCGCCGAGCTGCCCCCGGACGCCCCCGAGCGGGAGCGGGTCCGGGCCGCCCTGATCGAGGTGAACATCCCGCTGGTCCGCTACGCCGCCACCCGCTTCCGCAGCCGCAGCGAGCCGATGGAGGACGTCGTCCAGGTCGGCACCATCGGCCTGATCAACGCGATCGACCGCTTCGACCCCGGCCGCGGCGTCCAGTTCCCCACCTACGCGCTGCCGACCATCCTGGGCGAGATCAAGCGCTACTTCCGGGACAACGTCCGCACCATGCACGTCCCGCGCCGGCTCCAGGAGCTGTGGGTCCAGGTCAGCGGCGCGATGGAGGAGCTGACGGTGCTGCACGGCCGGGTGCCCAAGGTGCCCGAGATCGCCGCCAGCCTGCGGATCCCCGAGGAGGACGTGCGGGCCTGCCTGGACGCCGGGCGGGCGTACAACGCGGCGTCCCTGGAGGCGGCACAGGAGCACGAGGGCGGGCTCGCCCTGCTCGACCGGCTCGGCTACGAGGACTCCGCGCTGGCCGAGGTCGAGCACCGGGACATGGTCCGCCACCTGCTGGTCCAGCTCCCCGAGCGGGAGCGGCGGATCGTGATGCTGCGGTTCTTCGCCAACCTGACCCAGTCCCAGATCAGCACCGAGCTGGGGATGTCCCAGATGCACGTGTCCCGGCTGCTCTCCCGGATCCTGACCAGGCTTCGGACCGGCAACTCCTGGGAAGAGTGAGATTGCAGCGAGTTACCCCGGCGTGACATCTTGCGACGTTTGGGTTTGCCGTGGACCGTGTTCCGGTATGCAGGGGGAAGGCCCTCGCCGGGAACCACCGCGCGACGGCCCCCGTTCAACTGACAGTCACAAGGGGGTGGGTGCATGTCCGGAGAGCTGGGCACTGCGGAGATCCACGCTGGCGGCCAGGCCAACGGCACGGCCGTCGTCGAGGACCTGGTCCCGCGGCAGCGGGTCGAACCGGCCCGGCCGCCCGGCCCCGACACGGGACCGGAGACGCCGCCCGGCTCGGTGCTGGACACCCGGACGCTCTCCCGCTCGCTGTTCCTGCGGCTGGCCGCGCTGGACCCGGGCAGCGCCGAGCACACCTACGTCCGCGACACCCTGATCGAGCTCAACCTGCCGCTGGTCCGGTACGCCTCGGCGCGCTTCCGCAGCCGCAACGAGCCGATGGAGGACATCGTCCAGGTCGGCACGATCGGCCTGATCAAGGCGATCGACCGGTTCGACCCGGAGCGCGGGGTGGAGTTCCCCACCTTCGCGATGCCCACCGTGGTCGGCGAGATCAAGCGCTTCTTCCGGGACACCAGCTGGTCGGTCCGCGTTCCGCGCCGGCTCCAGGAGCTGCGGCTGGCGCTCACCAAGGCCGGCGACGAGCTCTCCCAGCGGCTGGACCGCTCCCCCACCGTCGCCGAGCTGGCGGCCTGCCTGGGGGTCAGCGAGGAGGACGTGGTCGAGGGCCTCGCGGTCGGCAACGCGTACACCGCCAGCTCGCTCGACTCCAGCACCGGCGAGGAGGACAGCGACGGCCCGCTGGCCGACCGGCTCGGCTACGAGGACCTCGCGCTGGAGGGCGTCGAGTACCGGGAGTCGCTCAAGCCGCTGCTGGCCAAGCTGCCGCCGCGCGAGCGCCGGATCATCATGCTGCGGTTCTTCGGCAACCTCACCCAGTCGCAGATCGGCGAGGAGATCGGGATCTCCCAGATGCACGTCTCGCGGCTGCTCACCCGGACGCTCACCCAGCTGCGCGAGGGGCTGATCAACGAGGGCTGAGCCGACCACCGGGAGCCGGGCCGCCCCGCTCGGCTCCCGGGTCGTCCAGCAGGTTGGCGCGCAGCCCGGCCAGCACCTCCCCGTCCAGTCCGAGTCCGTCCCGCCAGTAGGCGTCGAAGCCGCCCCAGCCGGCCGCGACCTCGGCGAAGGCCGCGTCCAGGTAGCCGCCGTCGGCGCGGAAGACCGGCAGGAGCAGCTCGGGCTCGCGCATCAGGCCGCGGGCCCCGAAGTCGTCCAGCACCCGCCGTACGACCGGGGCGGAGCGCTCGTTGGTGAGCAGGTAGTCGGCCAGGACGGTCTCCCGGTCCACCCCCAGGGCGGTCAGCAGGAGGGCCGCGGCCCAGCCGGTGCGGTCCTTGCCCGCCGAGCAGTGGAACAGCAGCGGCGGCCCCTGAGGGTCCGCCAGCAGCCGTAGCAGGGCGGCGAATCGCTCGCGCGCCACCCGGTCCGTGACGAACCACCGGTAGAGGCCGGCCATCCGGGCGGCCGCCCGGCCGTCGCCGAGCAGCGCCCGCTGGCGCTCCGGGTCGTGGTCCGCCAGCGCGTCGCGGACCAGCAGGACGATGTCGAAGTCCGGTGCCAGCAGCGGGAGATGGTGGAGCGTCACACCGCCGGGCAGGTGGTCCAGACCGGTCTCGCGGACTTCGGCCATGCTCCGCAGGTCCACCACGCTGTGCAGGCCGAGCGCGCCGAGCGGGCCGAGGTCCTCGGCGGTGACACGGTTCAGGCCATCGCTGCGCAGTGCCACCCCGGGCCGGAGAATCCGCCCGTCAGCCGTCCGGTACCCGCCCAGATCACGGGCATTCAGCGCACCGCGCAAACCGAGACTGCGTCCGACCAGCGGCGTTCCGCCCGCCTCCGGTGACGCATTCCGTACGCTCGGGAATCCCCCGGACTCGGTATGCTGATCGACCATGTGAGCACCTCCATTGCATATTCGGACTGTCACATGGCACAGCCGTGCCCGATATTGCATGAACCTGCCCAACTGGGCGGCGAGATGTGCAAGAGTGTCATGCGCAACGACGACAGTGTAGGTGTCCCGCCCGCCCCACTGGGCCGCACCGTCGGTAACCACGTGTAGCAGTCAGCTTCCGGTTTTTCATTTTCAATTCACTATTTGCGCCGCCGGTCCGGTTCCGGTCACAATCAGCGCCTTCATGGCTTCGCCATGAACGTTGGTAACAGGTTCGCTGCACTCTCGCCCAATTGGTCCCTCGCACCACCGTCCCTCGACCAGGATGGGCCCGGGCAGCCTGCTGCCCGCGAACAGCTACACGGGCAGGCGAGCGCCGAGCAGCGTGACGCCTGCACCAAGGGGAGGATCACCATGGGTCGAGCGACCCGAAGAGTCGCCGCGTGCGCGGCGGCAGTCCTGCTGGCCAGCGGCTTGCAGACCACCCTGGCCCACGCCGACGCGGCGCCGCCCAGGATCGACCTCACCGTCCTGGTCGTCGACGACGGCGGCCCGTCCGTCGCTGCCATCACCGCCGAGTTGAAGAGCCAGGGCACGCCCTACAAGGTCATCAGCCTCAATGACCCCAACCGCCCCGTCATCAACTCCGCTTTCCTGAGCGACACGCTGAACGGCCAGCCCCGCGGGAAGTTCCAGGGCATCGTGCTGCCCAACGAAAACCCCTTCCCCAACAGTGCCACCGAGATGACGGCGATCGCGACCTACGAAGCCGCATTCAACGTCCGCCAGATCGACGCGTACACGTGGGCCAACCCGGCGGTGGGGCTGAACTACGCCCAGAATCCCGGATTCGTGGGCACTCTCGACGGATTCCAGGGCGCCACCACCGCGGCCGGAACTTCGGGCCCGTTCGGGTACCTCAAGGGCAGCGTCCCGTTCGAGGACAACGACCCGAACGTCGGCGAGAGCTACGGCTACCTGGCCACTCCGCTCGCCAGCCTGCCGGCCGGCGCCTCGTTCGTCCCGCTGGTCGACGCGCCGATACCCAACACGGCCAGCCGCGGTTCGCTGGTCGGCGAGTACACCCACGACGGCCGCAAGGAACTGGTCGTCACGTTCGTCTACAACCAGTACCAGCAGCAGTACCGGCTGCTGGCCCGCGGCATGGTCGACTGGCTCACCCAGGGCGTCCACCTCGGCTACGACCGCAACTACTTCGCCACCCACGTGGACGACGTCTTCCTGGCCGACGACCGCTGGGACACCGTGCTCAAGTGCACCCCCGGCGACGTCACCTGCCCGCCCGGCACCCCGGACACCGCCAACCCGATCCGGATGACCGTCGACGACGCCAACCACCTCAAGCAGTGGCAGGCCGCCAACAACTTCACCCTGGACATGGTGTTCAACGGTGGCGGCAGCGAGGACTGGAAGGCCGACCACCAGACCACGGTGGACCCCACGGCGAACCAGATGATCGCCGACCAGAGCAACTACCGGTGGGTCAACCACACCTACACCCACCCGTACCTGGGCTGCGAGCAGAACGTCACCGTGGTGCCGTGGGTCTGCGCCAAGAACACCGCGGGCGCCACCGTCTGGGTCGACCAGAACACCATCTCCTCCCAGATCAAGACCAACGCCGACTGGGCCACCGCGAACGGCCTGGGCTTCGACCCGCAGTCCCTGGTCACCGGCGAGCACTCCGGCCTGCTGACCGCCCCGCAGGAGACCAGCGACAACCCGAACCTGGCGCCGGCGCTGGCCGCCAACGGCATCAAGTTCACCGCCAGCGACGCCTCCCGCGAGACCGGTCAGCGGCCCGTCGGCTCCGCCCTGACCGTGCCGCGGTACCCGATGAACGTCTTCTACAACGCCGGTACGGCGAAGGAGGAGGCCGACGAGTACAACTGGATCTACACCAGCAAGGCCAACGGCGGCAGCGGCGTCTGCGAGAACAACGCCAACTCCACCTGCCTGCCCCAGCCGCTGGACACCACCACCGGCTACCAGTCGTACATCGTGCCGCTGGAGGCCCGGATCGACCTCGGCCACGTGCTGAGCAACGACCCGCGGCCGCACTTCGTGCACCAGTCGAACCTGTCCGAGGACCGCATCCTGTACCCGGTGCTGGAGAAGATCCTCGGCACCTACCGCTCGCTGCACGCGGACAGCGCCCCGATCGTGAACCTGAGCCAGCGCGAGATCGGCCAGGAGTTCCAGCGCCGCGCGGCCTGGAACACCGCCCTCGCCTCCGGCCAGGTCACCGCCTACCGGGTCGGCAGCACCGTCACCGTCAACGCGCCGTCCGGCGTTCAGGTCCAGGCCACCATGCCGACCGGAACCGCTCAGAAGCTGGCCATCGGAACGGGCGGGTTCGGTTCGTCCTACGCCGGTACCCTCTCGGGTTGGGTGTCCCCGGGCGCGCTGCAGAGCAGCGTCACCCTGCAGCTGCCGTCCGCGCCGGCCGCCCCGGCCCCCGTCGCGCCGGGCGTCGCGGCCAAGTCCGTCCCGGCCCCGGCGCCGGCGGACAAGAAGGTCGTGCCGCAGGGTGTCGCCACCCCGGTCCCGGTGGGGCCGAGCGACACCACCCGCAAGCCCGCTCCGTCCCTGGTCCCGGGTAGCGGAACCCCGGTGCCCGGCAAGGATGTCCTCGCTGGCACCATCGGTCAGGGCGGCAACGGCCACGACGACAAGGCTGCGACGAAGAACGGCAAGGCCTCTGGGGGGACGGCCACGCCGAGCAGCACCACCGGACGCTCCGGCAACCGGTAACCGGTAACCAGCACCACCCGCCACGGCTCCCGTTCCGGTCATCCAGGCCGGAACCTACGCAAGAACAGGAGGGGGGACAGGAATGCGCGTCACCCTGCTCACCGAGGGGACGTATCCGCACCAGCACGGCGGCGTGAGCGTCTGGTGCGACCAGCTCGTTCAGGGCATGCCGGACGTCGAGTTCGACGTCATCGCCGTCACCGGAACCGGCCACGAGCCACTGGCCTGGGAACTGCCCGCCAACGTACGGTCGGTCACCACCGCGCCGCTGTGGGGGCCCGCCTCGGAGGGCCGAGCGCCCCGCGGCAAGGAGATGCGGCGCTTCCTCAACGCGTACGAGCGCTTCCTGCACTCCATCCTCGACCCGGTCTACACCACCCACTTCGGCACCGAGCTGTACAACTTCGCCGACCTCGCCCGGCACGGGCTGCTCAGCCCGGCGCTGCGCAGCGAGCGCGCGCTGCGCACCCTCCAGCAGGTCTGGACCCGCGACTACCTGCCGACCGCCGTCTCCCGGCCCACCCTGCACGACGCCCTGAACGCCACCGACCTGCTGGAGCACGCCCTGCGGCCGCTCTCGGTCGAGCCGCCCAAGGACGGCGTCGCGCACGCGGCCAGCGGCGGCCTCGCCACCCTGCCGGGGCTGATCGCCGCCCAGCAGTACGGCGTACCGTTTCTGCTCACCGAGCACGGCATCTACCTGCGCGAGCGCTACCTCGGCTACCGCACCGGCCCCTACCGCTGGCCGGTCAAGGCGCTGCTGCTCGGCTTCTACCGGATGCTCGCCGAGGAGAGCTACCGGCAGGCCGCCCTGGTCACCCCCGGCAACCGGTACAACCGGCGCTGGGAGGAGCGCGGCGGCACGCCGTCCTCGCACATCCGCACCGTCTACAACGGGGTGGACCCGGCGGCCTTCCCGCCGGCCGGCCCCGAGCCCGAGACGCCGACCCTCAGCTGGGCCGGCCGGGTCGACCCGATCAAGGACCTGGAGACGCTGATCCGGGCCTTCGCCATCGTCCAGCGGGAGATCCCCGAGGCGCGTCTGCGGCTCTTCGGCGGCACCCCCAAGGGCGGCGAGGCGTACCGGGACGGCTGCATAGCCCTGGCCGCCGAGCTCGGCATAGCCGACTCGGTGGCCTTCGAGGGCCGCGTCGCCGACATCACCGACGCGTACGCGGCGGGCAACGTGGTCATGCTCTCCAGCATCAGCGAGGGCTTCCCGTTCACCCTGATCGAGGCGATGTCCTGCGGCCGCGCGACCGTCTCGACCGACGTCGGCGGCGTGCGCGAGGCCGTCGGCGACACCGGACTGGTCGTCCCGCCGCGCGAACCCGAACCGATGGCGGCCGCCGCGATCGAGCTGCTGCGCGACGCCGAACGGCGCGCCCGGCTCGGCGAGGGCGCCCGGCTGCGGGTGATCGAGCAGTTCACCCTCCGCCAGAACATCGACGGCTTCCGCGGCATCTACACCGAGCTCCTGGGCACCGCCCGCTGGATGCCCGGCGGCATGGTCGCCGTCACCGACCAGGTCCCCAGCCCCGACTGGGACCAGCAGCTGGCCGCCGCCCGCCCCGAGCCGAGCGAGGTCGGCGCGTGAACGGGCACGGCGACAGAACCATCGATAGGCGCGTGTCCCGCTCAGCGGCCGCCGAGCACAACGAGGTGGATGCATGAGCGGTCCGTTGCGACTGATTCCGGGCGAGGCCGGCCCCGACCAGACCGTGCAGCTGCGCGCCCTGCCGCTCAAGCG
The DNA here is from genome assembly GCF_001182915.1 of Kitasatospora sp. MY 5-36. Lineage (NCBI taxonomy): Bacteria > Bacillati > Actinomycetota > Actinomycetes > Kitasatosporales > Streptomycetaceae > Kitasatospora > Kitasatospora sp. MY 5-36. The sequence continues at coordinate 10,130 of NZ_LFVW01000064.1, read as the reverse complement.
CCGCCGTCCCGCCCCGTCGGAGCAGGAGCCGGAGCCGGAGCCGGAGGACGCGCTCTACCTCCCCGCGGACCCGCTGGACGAGCTCGCCGAGCGCCTGCGCGACGTCTGCGCCGACGCCGTCCACCCGTACGAGATCGCGGCCTTCCTGGAGTCCGACGGCCTGTCGGACGAGCAGGCCGCCCTGCTGTACGGCCGCCCCGACGCGTTCACCGTCGCCGAGGAACTGTTCGAGAAGGTCGAGCGCCGCTACCCCGGCCCGAGCTCCGAGTTCGCCAACCCCTGGCGGGCCGACCCCTGGCGCTGCGTGGTGCGCGGCCTGGTGTTCGCCCTGCCAGGGCTCGGCTACCTGCTCGGCGCCAACCTGTTCGCGACCACCCGGATGCGCTTCGGCCTGCCCTCGGGCATGCTCGCGCTGTCCGTCGCCACGCTGGTCAGCTGGGGCTTCAACCAGGCGCTGGCGCACCGCTCCTACCGCTGGCTGGGCCGGCTGCGCCGCCGCGAGGCCGCGGTCTGCCTGGCCGTCGGCGCCCCGGTCGGCGCGCTGGTCGCGGCGGCCGCCGCGTACGTGGTCGGCGGGCCGCTGGGCGCGCTGTGCTTCGCCGCCGGGCAGTCCTGCTACCTGGGCGCGGCCACCGTGCTGCTGGTGCTCGGGCGGGAGAAGTTCCTGCTGCTGGCGCTGGCCCCGGCGTCGGTCGGCGCGGGCGTGGTGCTGGCGGCGGACGTCCCGCAGCCGGTCCGTACGGTCGTGCTGCTCGTCTCGCTGGTGCTGGCGGTCGGACTGGCCGTCCGGGAGCTGCTGGTCTGCATCCGCGGCGGCGAACGCGAGTCCGTCGAGCTGAGGCTGCCGGTCCGCCAGGAGGTCCCGCACCTGCTGTTCGGCCTGGCCTGCGGCGCGCTCACGCTGATCGCCGGCCTCGGCGGGACGATCCACCAGGCCGTGCAGTCCGGCGGCCTCCCCGCGCAGGCCACGTCGACCACCCCGACCGGACCGGCCATGATCGCGCTGACGCTCAGCCTGGGCCTCGCCGAGTGGCTGCTCTTCCGCTACCGGGCGATGGCGGTGGCCGCCCTGCGCACCAGCCACACCAGCGGCCAGTTCACCCGCCGCACCGGCGGGATCCTGCTCGGCTGCCTGTTCATCTACCTCACCACCGTGGCCGCGCTGGACGCCGCCGCGACCGTGCTGTGGCCCGGCGCCCCCGCGCTCGGCGTGCCGCAGCTCGGCGCGATGCTGCTCCTCGGCGGCTCGCTCTGGCTGGCGCTGCTGCTGAACGCCTTCGGGTTCAGCTGGAGCACCGCCCTCGTCTGTCTGGCCGCCGCGGTCGCCGAGAGCGCCGGGCTGCTGGCGGGTGCGGACCCGATCGTCCTGCAGCTGATCGGCTGCGGGACGGCCGCCTTCGTCCTCACCGCACTGGCCGGGCCCGCGCTCGGCCGCACCACCCAGCACCGCTGAAAACGCACCACCCAGCACCGCTGAACACATCGAATATCCCGCACGCCTCCTTCGCGTGCACCGCCGTACCCGTTCCACCTGAGACACCCACCGGGCCAACGGCGGCCGGCCACCCCAGTGCGTCCGGCCGCCCCGGCAGATCGAGAAAGCGACATCCGCATGAGCAGCGTTGCGGTTACCGGAGCCGAGGGCTTCATCGGCTCCCACCTCGTCGAGACCCTGGTCGCCGACGGGCACCACGTCCGCGCGATGGTCCAGTACAACTCGTTCTCGTCCTTCGGCTGGCTGGAGACCCTGTCCGAGGAGGTGCTGGACTCGGTCGAGATCGTCCTCGGCGACGTCCGGGACCCGGGCTCGGTCAACGGCCTGGTCAAGGGCACCGAGGCGGTCTACCACCTGGCCGCCCTGATCGCGATCCCGTACTCCTACCGCGCCCCCCACTCGTACGTGGACACCAACGTCACCGGCACCCTGAACGTGCTGGAGGCGGTGCGCCACCAGGAGATCCCCCGCCTGGTGCACACCTCCACCAGCGAGACCTACGGCACCGCGCAGACCGTGCCGATCACCGAGGACCACCCGATCAACACCCAGTCCCCGTACGCCGCCTCCAAGGCCGGCGGGGACCGGCTGGCCGACAGCTACCACGCCAGCTTCGAGACCCCGGTCGTCACCCTGCGCCCGTTCAACACCTTCGGCCCGCGCCAGTCGATGCGCGCCGTCATCCCGACCGTGATCGCCCAGGTCGCGGCCGGCCAGACCGAGATCACCCTCGGCGACCTGCGCCCGACCCGCGACTTCACGTTCGTCAAGGACACCGCCAACGCCTTCCGCACGGTGGGCACCGCGCCCGCCGACACGGTGGTCGGCCGGACCTTCAACGCCGGCACCGGCGGCGAGATCTCGGTCGGCGACCTGGTCACCCTGGTCGGCAAGCTGATGGGCGTGGACCTGGTGGTGAAGGAGGACGAGCAGCGCATCCGTCCGACCAACTCCGAGGTCATGCGCCTGGTCGCGGACGCGACCCGGCTGCGCGAGGCCACCGGCTGGGCCCCGAACTTCAGCCTGGAGCAGGGCCTGGAGCAGACCACCGAGTTCTTCCGCGACCCGGCCAACCTGGCCCGCTACAAGACCGACATCTACAACGTCTGACCCGCCCCGACCGATCTTGCTCGTCCTGGTAACCAAGGTTCGTGTCCTGCACATCCTTTCCGTGGGGGAAACACCATGCACGCAGTGATCCTGGCCGGCGGTAAGGGCGTCCGTCTCCGCCCGTACACCACCGCGCTTCCCAAGCCGCTCGTCCCGATCGGCGACCAGCACGCGATCCTGGAGATCGTGATGCGCCAGCTCGCCGCCGCGGGCTTCCAGAGCGTCACCCTGGCCATCGGCCACCTCGGCCACATCATCCGCGCCTACGTCGGCAACGGCTCGCAGTGGGGCCTGCGGGTCGGCTACGCCGTCGAGGACAGCCCGCTCGGCACCATGGGCCCGCTGCTCACCATGCAGGAGCGCCTGCCCGAGCACTTCCTGGTGATGAACGGCGACATCCTGACCGACCTGGACTTCGCCGGGGTGCTCAAGCACCACGAGGCGTCCGGCGCCCCGCTGACCATCGCCACCTACGCCCGCCAGGTCAAGATCGACTTCGGCGTGCTGACCTCCGAAGAGGGCACCATCACCGGCTTCCAGGAGAAGCCCAGCATCGACTACCGCGTCTCGATGGGCGTGTACGGCGTCTCCCGCTCGGCGCTGGCCAAGTACACCCCCGGCCTGCCGCTGGGCTTCGACGAGCTGGTGCTCGACCTGCTGGCCGCCGAGACCCCGCCCGCCGCGTACGAGTTCGGCGGCTACTGGCTGGACATCGGCCGGCCCGACGACTACGACCGGGCCAACGCCGAGTTCTCCACCATCCGTCCGGTCCTGATGCCCTTCGAGTCGAGCGGCATCACACCGGGTGTCGCGGAGCTGCCGATCCCGGCCGCCCGCACCGCCCCGGACGACGCGACCACCGAGCCCGCCACCGCGGGCGCCGAGAGCGACGGACGGGCCGCGTGAGAATTCTGCTCCTCGGCGGCGACGGCTTCCTCGGCCGTCACGCCACCGCCGTCCTGCGGTCAGTGCCCGGTGCCACCGTGCTGACCGCGGGCCGGCGGCCCGCCCACGACCTCCGGCTGGACCTGGCCACCGCCCAGGCCGGCCCGCTCGGCGAGGAACTGTCCGCGCTGGCCCCCGACGCGGTGGTCAACTTCGCCGGCGCGGTGGCCGGCAGCGCGGTCAAGCTCGCCGAGGTGAACGCCCGCGGCCCGGCGGTGCTCTGCGAGGCGCTCTCCCTCGGCGCCCCGAAGGCCCGCCTGGTGCACATCGGTTCGGCCGGCGAGTACGGCGTCTGCGCGCGGGGTGAGTCCCTCGCCGAGGACGCCGACGCCCGCCCGGTCGGCGTGTACGGCGCGACCAAGCTGGCCGGCTCCCTCGCGGTGGCCGGCTCGCCGCTGGACGCCGTGGTGCTGCGGGTGTTCAACCCGGTCGGCCCCGGCGCCCCGGCGGGCTCGCTGCCCGGGCGGCTGGCCGCCGAGCTGCGCCGGGTGGCGCCCGAGGGCGCCGACGGCGTGATCACGGTCGGCGACCTCTCCGCCTACCGCGACTTCGTCGACGCCCGGGACGTGGCGAAGGCGGTCGGCCTGGCCGTCACCGCCGACCGTCCGCTCCCCCGGGTGCTCAACCTGGCCTCCGGGCACGCCCGGCAGGTCCGGGCGATCGCGGACGGGCTGGTCGCCGCGGCCGGCTTCACCGGCCGGATCGACGAGAGCGGGGCGGGCTCCGAGCGCTCGGCCGCGGTCTCCTGGCAGCAGGCCGACGTGTCGGCCGCCGACCGGGAGCTCGGCTGGCGGCCGGAGACGGACCTCGCCGACACCCTGCGCGACCTGTGGCTCGGCACCGCCGGGCCCACGCCCGACCCGGTGGTCGCATGACCGCCGGGCAGACCCCCGACGGCCGCCTGCTGGTGCCGCTGTACGTCCACCCCGCGGTGGACCCGGCGGCCTGGCAGGCGGTCGCCGCCGCCGACCCCGCCCGGATCGCCGCCGTCGTGCTCAACCTCGCCGACGGTCCGGGCGAGTTCCCGGACCACGTCTTCGCCGAGGCCGCCGACGAACTCCGCGCCGCCGGACTGCCGTTGGTCGGCTACACCGACACCGACTACGGCCGCCGGCCGCACGCGGCCGTGGTGGCCGACATCCTGACGTACCGTCAGCGCCACGGCATCACCGGCGTCTACCTCGACCAGGTCTCCACCCACCCGGGTGCGCTCGCGCACTACCGGCGGCTGGCCACGGCCGCCCGCGCGGCCGGCTGCGGCACCGTGGTGTTCGGCCACGGCGAGCACCCGGACCCGGGCTACGCCGAAGTCGGCCTGGCCGACCTGCTGGTGACCTTCGAGGGCGACTGGGACGCCTACCGCGCCATGACGCTGCCGCTGTGGACCGGCCGGCACGCGGCCTCCCGCTTCTGCCACCTGGTCTACGACGTCCCTTCCGAGCACGCCCAGGACGCCGCCGCCCTGATCGCCGCCCGGCGAGCCGGCGTCGGCTGCGCCGTACCGGGGGCCGGGGAGAACCCCTGGCGCACCCTGCCGTACGGCCTGAACGCCGCCGAACTGACCTGACCCGATCCGGAGTCCGACTACCGTGAACCGCCGCAACCACCGGCACCTCCCGGCCGCCCTGGCCCTCGCCACCGCCACCGCCCTGCTGGTCAGCTCGTGCAGCAGCTCGGGATCGGAGGACGACCAGGACTCGGCCGACGGCACCCCGAGCAACTCCCCCGCAGCCACCGCGCCGAGCACCCCCGGCACCCCCGACCCGAGCACCACCGAGCCGGGCACGCCGACCCCCGCGCCCACCGCTCCCGGCACCACCGCGCCCGCCCCGGGCACGCCCGGCAGCAGCACGCCTCCCGGCACCCCGCAGGGCACCGGCACCCCGCCGGGCAACCCGGCACCGCCGGCCGGCGCCCGCTGGCAGCCCGCCCCGGGCCTCGCCTGGCAGTGGCAACTCGGCGGCGGCGTCGACCAGTCGGTGGACGTCCCGGTCTACGACATCGACGGCTTCGAGAACGACGCCTCGGTGGTGGCCGCGCTGCACGCCAAGGGCCGCAAGGTGATCTGCTACATCAACGCCGGCTCCTGGGAGGACTTCCGCCCCGACTCCGCCGCCTTCGCCAAGTCCCTCCAGGGCTCGGACACCGGCTGGAAGGGCGAGAAGTGGTTCGACATCCGCAAGCTCGACCAGCTGAAGCCGCTGATGGCCGCCCGCTTCGACATGTGCCGGAGCAAGGGCTTCGACGCCGTCGAGCCGGACACCATCGAGGCGTACAACCAGAACAGCGGCTTCCCGCTGACCCCGGACGACCAGCTCAAGTACAACCGGATGCTGGCCCAGCTCGCCCACGAACGCGGCCTGGCCATCGGCCTGAAGAACGACCTGGACCAGATCCCGGCCCTGCTCCCGGACTTCGACTTCGCGGTCAACGAGGAGTGCGCGCAGTTCGACGAGTGCGACCGGGTCGCGCCCTTCGTCAAGGCGGGCAAGGCGGTCTTCCACGTCGAGTACAAGCTCGACACGGACCAGTTCTGCGGCAAGGCCAAGTCGCTGGGCTTCAGTTCGATGCGGAAGAAGCTCGAACTGAACGCCTGGCGCAAGCCCTGCTGAGGTGTTCGTCTTCCGTCGCGCGGGTGACCCGGACGAGGGTCACCCGCGCGAGGGTCACTTGACCGCCAGCCAGACGACGGCGCCCAGGACGACCAGCACGACGACGGCGACCAGCGCGATCACGCCGGTGCGGCCGCTGCTCTTGCTGCTGCCGTAGGTGGAAACGTTGCCCGGGGCCTGGGGCGCCGGGCTCTCGTCGACGAACGCCCGGAACATCTGGGTGCTGCCGGCGGGGTCGTAGTCGTTGTCAGCCATGGCACGGACTCTAACGAATCGGCCCACCTCGGGCACACCCCGGACCCCCGTCGCGCGGACCACACCACCCTTCCGTGCAACAGCCTCGTGAAGACCGCGGGGTTCCCGGAATGCCGGGCCGGGCCATGGGGTTGACTGCCTTCATGACCGGAAACCACAGCCGGGTGAGCCTCGGCACCTCCGACCTGTCCGTCTTCCCGCTCTCCCTCGGCGGCAACGTCTTCGGCTGGACGGCCGACGAACAGCAGTCCTTCGCCGTCCTGGACGCCTACGCGGCGGCCGGCGGAAACTTCGTCGACACCGCCGACGTCTACTCCTCCTGGGCCCCGGGCAACACCGGCGGCGAGTCCGAGACCGTCCTCGGCAACTGGCTGCGCAGCCGCGGCAACCGCGAGGACGTCGTGATCGCCACCAAGGTCGGCATGCTCGCCGAGCGCGGTGGCCTGGGCGCCGCCAACATCAAGGCCGCGGCCGAGGACTCGCTGCGCCGCCTGGGCGTCGAGCGGATCGACCTCTACTACACCCACCGGGACGACGACACCCCGGTCGAGGAGTTCGTCACCGCGCTGGACGAGCTGGTCCGCGAGGGCAAGGTCCGGGCGGTCGCCGCCTCCAACATCTCCGCCGAGCGGCTCACCGAGGCGCTGGCCTTCGCCGAGCGCGAGGGCCTGGCGAAGTACGTCGCCGTCCAGCCGCACTACAACCTGGTCTCGCGCGGCACCTTCGAGGGCCCGCTGGCCGACGTGGTCGCCGAGCACGGCCTGGCCACCGTCCCGTACTACGCGCTGGCCTCCGGCTTCCTGACCGGCAAGTACCGTCCGGGCGCCGACGGCGTGGCCAGCGCCCGCGCCGAGGGCGCCGCCCGCTACCTGGCCGAGCCGCGCGGCCCCAAGGTGCTGGAGGCGCTGGACACCGTCGCCGCCGAGCAGGGGGTGGAGCCCGCCTCCGTCGCCCTGGCCTGGCTCGCCGCCCGTCCGACGGTCGCCGCCCCGATCGCCAGCGCCCGCACCGTCGAGCAGCTCCCGCCGCTGCTGGTCGGCGCCACCCTGCAGCTCACCCCGGAGCAGACCGCCCTGCTGGACGCCGCCTCCGCCTGAGCCGGATCCGGCACCGCGGCCGCTCCGAACGCGGTCCTGGCCCCGACAGCGGCGCGCTGTCGGGGCCCGGTACGGCCTTCGCCGTTACGGCCGCGCGGTCACGGCCGCCCGAAGTGGGTGGGGTAGTAGCCCTGGCTGAGGGTCGAGATCCGGACGGTCGTGCCCGGCCGGGGAGCCTCCACGAACTTGTTGCCACCGAGGTAGATCCCCACGTGGTGGATCCCCGAGGCCCGGCCGCTGTCGGACCAGAACACCAGGTCGCCGCGGCGCAGCTGCCCGGCGCTGATCGGCGTGGTCGCCGCGTACTGGTCGTCGGCCACCCGCGGCAGGCTGATCCCCGCGCGCCGGTAGGCCTGCTGGACCAGCCCCGAGCAGTCGTAGCCGGACGGGCCGTTGCCGCCCCAGACGTACGGCTTGCCCAGCTGGGCGAGCGCGTAGTCGATGGCCGACTCCATGTTCCCGGAGGCCGGTGCGGGGTTCGCCGACGGACGGCTCGCGGGGGGCGCGGGCTGCGCGGGGGTCCGGGCGGAGCCGCCGGACTGCCCGGTGCGGCTCGCGTAGACGTCGTAGTGGCTGGTCCAACGCCACTCGCCGGAGCCGTTCTTGAACCAGTACTTCGAGCCGTCCCAGCCCTGCTTCCCGGCCGCGGCGTGCGCGGATCCGGCGCCGGCCGTCAGGCCGACGACGCCGGCGCCCGCCAGCACGGTGGTGGCCAGGCAGGTGCCCCGCACGGCCCGGTGTATTCGGCTGCCGCCGGCCGCCGCCGCGGAGCGGGCGGTGCGCGGCCGGACGACGCAGTTCGGGCAGCCGCAGCCCGCGAGCGCGGGGATGCTGCCGAGGCGCTCCTCGAAGCCGATCAGTCCGGGATCGCCGTCGGGGCCGATACCGGACTCGGCGTACGCGCCGGTGGCTATCCTCATGCGGGTCGTCCTTCCTTCCGCCCGGCACGGGCGGCCGGGGACGGTACCGAGGCGGCCACTCCGGCCGGGGCGACGAAGGCGACCAGCAGCTGCTCCATCAGCGCGCTGCGGGCGGCCTCGTCCAGTTCGTGCGCGGTGGCCCGCTCCAGCCGGCGGACGGCGAGCGCCGCGGCCTCGACCGCGTCGTCCACCAGCACCGTGCGCAGGCCCGCGTCCAGGTCGGCCAGTCTGCGCCGGCGCATCGACTCGGCCACCTCGGGCGCGTAGTCCAGGGCCAGCGGCTGCACCGAGTAGACCTCCAGGCCGGCCGGGGCGACCTCGGCGGCCAGCGCCCTGGTCATCTCGTCGGCGAACCACTGCCCGTCGCGCAGCGCGGGGCCGGGCGCGGCGTTGCTGTCGCAGGGCAGGGTGGACGCGGTGCGGGTGAGCACGGCCTGGACCTGCTCGCGCAGATAGCTCTCGTGGTCCTCGATCGCGAGCAGCGCCCGCGCGGTGTCCTTGACCCGCCAGACGATCAGCAGCCGGACCACGATCGGCGTGCCGGTGCGGTCCACGACCTTGACCGGCTCGCTGCGCCAGTGCCGCAGCCGCACGTCCACCCGGCGGCGGCGCAGCAGCGGGTTGACCCAGACCAGGCCGGTCCGGCGGACGGTGCCCCGGTAGCGGCCCCAGCGGGTCAGCACCCGGGTCTCGCCGCCCGCGTTGGCCAGCAGCCCGGCGAGCGTGAACACCACCAGCAGGCCGGCGGCGGCCACCGCGGCGATCCACGGCGCGTCCACCTCCACCCGGCCGCTCTCCCGCGCGGCGCTGCCGCGCAGGTCGGGCAGCGCGTCCCAGTACGGGATGACGCCGGTGCGCAGCAGCACGAGCAGCACGCCGCCCACGCCGATCAGCACCGCCAGCAGGGCCAGCCAGCCGGGCAGCGCGGTGGCGCGCTGCTCGCGCAGCGCCTGGTCGGCGCGCGGCGGGCGCCGGGAGGTGGTGGCGGTCAGGGCCCCGGCCACCGTGGGGTCCGGGAGTTCGACGGTCTCCGGGGCGGCCGACTCCAGCGGGTCCCGCAGGTCCGCCGAGCCGCCGTGGGAGGGGCTCGGGACGACGGCCAGCGGGGTGGTCGCCGGACCGCTGTCGGCCGGGCCGCCCGGCTTGAGGGTCTTGACGGCGGTGGTCCCGGCCAGCAGGCCGGAGCCGACGGCGGAACGTTCCGGCAGGGCCGGCGGGAGCGCCTTGGGCAGGTTGTCGGGTCGCTGCGAAGAATCGCGGGTGACGTCCATGCACGGATCCTCTGGGTCGGTGTGTCGCGCAACGGGCGGCCCGGATCTGACGGGCAGTGCCAGGGTCAGGCTAAGTTCATACGTCATCAAATGCGACATTTGAGCCGAGGTGTGTCGACATTTACTGACGAATCATCCAAAGCCGACCTGACGCGCAGGCACATGAACTGATGGTCGGGACAGTTCGGCGCAGTTCAGCGCCGAGGAGCACCTGGCCTGCGGGCGAACACCCGACGGGTGATCAGCCCGAGGCCGGTGAGCACCAGCAGGAATCCGGCGATTCCACCGCGCCAGCCGGTCGCCCCGGACCGCCCGGACGCGCCCTGCGCGGTCTCCACCGGCGGCGCCGCCAACGGCGGAACCGCGTCCCCGGCGGAGACGACCGGGTCGGCGGCTCCGGCCGGTGAGGGCCCGGGCCGCACCGC
>NZ_LFVW01000649.1:0-6402 GCF_001182915.1 Kitasatospora sp. MY 5-36 | reverse complement strand
GCGCCGCCTCGACGGACGGCTGCCCGGCGGACGGCCGCTCAGCGGAAGACGGCTCGGACGGCTCGACGGACGGCGGCTCAGCGGAAGGCGGCTCGGACGGCACGGAGTCTCGGGTGGCGGGCACGGCGGCTGCGCTCGCGGGCGGGGCCGGGGTCAGCTCTGGCCGGCGGTGGCCGCGCGGGCGGCGTCGTCGGCGGCGTCCTCCTCGGCGTTCTGCGCGGCGATCCGCTCGGCGGTACGGCTGCGCATCCCGGAGACCTTGCCGCTGATCTGCTCGGACATCGCGTCGCGCTGCCTGCCCAGCAGCGCGTAGCTGAGCGGCGCGGAGGCGACCGCGGCCAGCAGGAAGAGGAAGATCATGCCGGCCTCACCGCTGACCGGGATGACCTGGAAGTGCCCGAGCAGCAGGGCCACCAGCAGGCAGCCGAGGAAGATGCTGACCCGCATGGAGGTGTAGCGGAGCGTGGCGTGCGACTTCTCCGGGCCGTTGCTGGTCACTCGACACATCCTTCTTCGTTGCGCTGGGGCCGGTCCTCCAGTCAAGCATGCCTGACAGCCGGAACGGGGCACGGGGCACCCGGTCCGGCCCGGACGGCCCGACCGGGGCCGGTGTCAGCGCAGGTCGAGCCACATGGTGATGTCGTCCCGGTCGTCCCCGGGGGCGACCCGGATCGCGGCCGGCACCCGGCCGACCTCCCGGTAGCCGCTGCGGGCGTAGAACCGCTCCAGCCCCTGGCCGCCGCGCGCGGTGAGCCGCAGCGACTCCAGGCCCCACTCCCGGGCCACCCGCTCGGCCTCGGCGAGCAGCCGGGCGCCGTGGCCGAGGCCCTGGAAGTCGGGGTGCACCATGACCCGTTTGAGCATCCGCCAGTGCTCCATGAGGTCGAAGCGCATCGACTCGAAGAACAGCGCGCCGACCAGCCGGCCCGTCCCGCTCTCGTGGGCGACCAGCAGCCGGTCCGGACCGTCCGGCGCGATCCCGGCGAACTGGTGGTCGGCGGTGTCCCAGACCTCCTCCTCGGTGACCGGCCCCACGAAGCCGACCGCCCCGCCCGCGTTGGTGACGTCGACCCACAGCCGGACGATGTCCGTCCGCAGGTCCGGGTCGGGCTTCGGGTCCAGGGTGAAGGTCAGGGCGGCCATGGACCGGAGCCTAGACCTCCGGTACGACAACCCCGCCCGGGGGCACCGGCCGTCACCGGAGCACGCCGGGAGCACCGGCCGTCACGGCAGCGCCGGCACCGCCCGGTCGGTCCGCCCGGTGCGCAGCGCCAGGCAGAGCCCGACCGCGACCGCGCACAGCCCGCCGGCCCCGTACCAGGTGAGGTCGTAGTTGCCGAGCGCGTCGCGGGCCAGGCCGGCCAGTCCGGCGACGACGGCCGCGCCGATCTGGTGGGCGGCGAGCACCCAGCCGAAGACGATCGGGGCGTCCTCGCCGAAGTGCCGGCGGCACAGCGCGACGGTCGGCGGCACGGTGGCCACCCAGTCCAGCCCGTAGAAGATCACGAAGGTGAGGATCGGCGGCTGGAGCGTGCCGGCCATCAGCTGCGGCAGCAGGAGCAGGGACAGACCGCGCAGCCCGTAGTAGACGGTGAGCAGCAGCCGGGAGTCGACCCGGTCGGTGAACCAGCCGCTGGCCACGGTGCCGACCACGTCGAAGACGCCGATCAGGGCGAGCAGGCTCGCGGCGGTGGTGACCGGCATGCCGTGGTCGTGCGCGGCCGGGATGAAGTGGGTGCCGACCAGGCCGGCGGTGGTGGCGCCGCAGATCGCGAAGGAGCCGGCCAGCAGCCAGAACGCCCGGGTGCGGGCGGCGTCCCGGAGCACCTTCAGCGAGCGGGTCAGGGCGCGGCCCTCGGTCACCGGCGCGGCCGGGGCCTCGGTCGCGCCGTACGGGAGCAGGCCGACGTCGGCGGGCCGCTCGCGCATCAGCAGCAGGACCGGGACGGCGACGGCGCTGGCGGCGAGCGAGACCACGACCACGGCCGAGCGCCAGCCGTGCTGCTCGACCAGCCAGGCGCCGACCGGCAGGAAGACCAGGTTCCCGGCGGCCCCGGCGGCGGTCAGCACCCCGGTGACCAGGCCCTGCCTGGCCTGGAACCAGCGGCCGGTGATGGTGGTGGCGAAGGCGCCGGCCATCGAGCCGCTGCCGAGGCCGACCAGCACGCCCCAGCAGAGCACCAGTTGCCAGGGCTCGCGCATCAGCATGGTCAGCCCGGCGCCGACCGAGATGGTCAGCAGCGCGCAGACCACCACCAGGCGCACCCCGAAACGGTCCATCAGGGCGGCGGCGAACGGGGCGGTGAGGCCGTAGAGCGTCAGGTTGACGGAGGTGGCGCTGGAGATCGTCCCGAGCGACCAGCCGAACTCGTTGTGCAGGGCGTCCATCATCAGGCTCGGCGTGGAGCGGAAGCCGGCCGAGCCGAGCAGGACGAGCAGGGAGACGGCGGCCACCACCCAGGCGTAGTGCACCCGGGGGCGCTTGGCCGGGGCGGGCGGTCCGGAGCGGGAGGCGGGGGCGAGGACACGGCGTTCGGTCACGCGAACGAGTGTTCCGGGCCGCCCGGCGCCGGACGAGTGGCCTGAATGACAGCTTTCGCAAGAATCAGGCCAAGGTCCGACGTAGGCTGGCCCGGACCCACCGACATCCGAGGGGACGGCATGGCACACCTGGTCGCGGTACTCGCCCTGGAGGGCGTGATCGCCTTCGAACTCGGCATCCCCGCCCGCATCTTCGGCGGCGCCAAGGACCCGGCCGGGCGGCCGCTGTACGAGGTGGCCACCTGCACCCTGGACGGGCGGCCGGTCGCCACCAGCGCCGACTTCCGGATCGTGGTCGACCACGGGCCCGAACTGCTGGAGCGGGCCGACACCGTGGTGATCCCGGCCTCCGCCGACTCCAGCCCGGCCGTCGCCGACGCCTGCTTCACCCCGGCACTGGCCGCCGCGCTGGCCCGGATCCGGCCCGGCACCCGGCTGATGTCGATCTGCACCGGCTCCTTCGTGCTCGCCGCCGCCGGCCTGCTGGACGGCCGCCCGGCCACCACCCACTGGCGCTACACCGAGCGCTTCGCCCAGCTGTTCCCCCGGGTGCGGCTGGACCCCGACGTGCTCTACACCGACGACGGCGACGTCCTCACCTCCGGCGGGGTGGCCGCCGGGGTGGACCTCTGCCTGCACGTGGTGCGCCGCGACCACGGCAGCGCGGTGGCCAACGCGGTGGCCCGCAGCTGCCTGGTGCCGCCGTGGCGCGAGGGCGGCCAGAAGCAGTACGTGGAGGCCCCGAGCCCGGTGGACCCCGGCGGCAGCGGCACCGCCGCGGTGCGCGCCTGGGCGCTGGAGCACCTGGACCGGCCGCTGGTGCTGCGGCAGCTCGCCGACCGGGCGGGGATGAGCGTACGGACCTTCACCCGGCGCTTCCGGGAGGAGACCGGGGCCAGCCCCGGCCAGTGGATCACCACCCAGCGCACCGAGCGGGCCCGCCAGTTGCTGGAGCGGACCGACCTGACGATCGACCAGGTCGCCCGGGAGTCCGGCTTCGGCACCGCCGCCTCGCTGCGGCTCCAGCTGCGCGGCCGGCTCGACGTCGCGCCGAGCGCCTACCGGCGCACCTTCCGCGCCCTCCCCGAAAGCAGCGCCCTTCCCGAAAGCAGCGCCCTCCCCGAGAGCGGCACCGGCCACGAGAGCGGCACCGACCATCAGAGCCCCGCCGTCGCCGAAAGTCCTGTCCGGCGGGCTTCCTGAGCGAAGTCTGGGAACGGGCCGCCCGGTGGCCGGATCCCGTCGCACGGGGGCGACGCATTGGATGGCGGCAGGCCGAGCGCACTGCGAGCGCGACACGGCAGGCCGCCATCCAACCGCGGCGCGCGAGCCCTGAGTCCGCGCCACACCCTCCGCACTCGCCAAGGAGCGGCCCGTGGCCGACCGTCCGCGATCCCCCCTGCTGGCACGAATCCCCTGGACAGCAGCACCGCGACGGTGGACGAACGTCCCCTCGGCGTCCCCTCGCAACGGAGCGCCGCACCCAAGAGTGATCAGTCGGATACGTCACGTCAATGGGTAGTCCGAAATTCGGAATGGTTGCGTCACCTTTCGGCCGGTGATCAGCACCGGTGATCGGCACCCGCGGACGGCCGCCGCGAAAGCCGCTATTGCGCCAAAGCCGCCCAGTCCACGTCGGCCAGCGGCTCGGTCGGCCGGGCGTCACTGCCGATCTCGCACCAGACCCGCTTGCCCGAGCCGTCCGGGTACCAGCCCCAGCGCTCGCAGAGCAGCTCGACCAGCTCCAGGCCGCGCCCGTTGGTCGCGTCCTCGTCCGCGCCCGCGTGCCGCGGGGCCGGGGGGGCCTGGCTCGCGTCGGCGACCTCCACCCGCAGCGGGGCGGCCGGGCCGCCCTCCTGCGGGCCGTCGGCCACCGGCAGACAGAGCCGCAGCACGGCCGGACAGCCGGTGTGCACCACGGCGTTGGTCACCAGTTCCGAGACCACCAGCACCACCGTCTCGGCCATCGGCGCGTCCGGGTCCACCCCGTGGTTCAGCAGCCGCGAGCGCACCCACCGGCGGGCCCGACCGACCTCGGCGGGGTCAGCCTGCACCGCCAGCTGTACCTGAAGAACCTGCACCGCTCCACCACCCGCACTCGCAGTTCGGCTGAGTCCCGGTCGGGCCGGACCGGCCGGCGGGCCCGAGCCCGTCGCCCGGTGCCGCCCGAGCCGTGCCCGGGCGCCCGCGCGATCCGTTCGCCCGCGCCCGTTCGTCCGCGCCGTCTCGTCGGTCGGGCACCGGCCGCGACACGAATACGCCTCAGGATGGGCGGGGGGACGGAACGCAGCAAGCGCTTCGGGCATATTCCGGCGATCGGGCGACAGCGCGGTGCATACTGTCCCGCTCACGCTCGCGAGCCTCGTACCGGTGATCGTCCGACCCGGGCCGACCTGCCGGTCCCGCGGTCGGGAACCTACCGCCGCGCGCCCCGGGCGCCCCGCCCACCACTCGCGAACCACCCGTGCGGCGCGTGTCCGACGGTGCTCGTACGGCGGCGCCGACGGACGCCCCCGCCGACCCTGCCGTCACATCGACCGACCGTCGCACCATCCGACGGTCCGGTCCCGGAGGACGGCGGCCCGGTCCCGGAGGACGACGGTCCGGCCCCGGGGTCGGCGGCCCGGACCGGGGAGCACGTCCAGGAGGACGGCGATCCGTGGGGAACGGTTCCGTTCTTGCCGGAATCGCCCCCGGCGCCGCCCGGCCGCGGGATACCGTTGGGTACGCCAGCGAACCCGTCAGGAGGGTGGTTCCCGATGGCCACCCCGGAGCGGACCCCGCGCTGGGACGAGCAGTTGCAGCGCCGCCTCGCCCGCGGCGAGGAGACGGCGCTCGGCGAACTCTACGACCAGCTCGCGCCGATGGTGCACGGCCTGGCCGGGCGGATACTGGCCGACCAGGCCGCCGCCACCCAGCTCACCCGGGAGGTCTTCGCCCACGTCTGGGAGCACCCCGAGGACTTCGACCCCGCCCGGGGCTCGCTGCGCTCCTGGCTCGGCGCGCTGACCCACCACCGCGCGGTCGAACGACTGCGGGCGCGGCGGGCCGCCGACCGCGGACCGGGCGCGGAGGCCGAGATCCGCGCCGTGGCCACCGCCGCGCGGATGCAGTACGTGGTCGACTCCCTGCCCCAACCCCTGCGTGAGACCATCGCGGTGACCTACTACGACGGTCGCACCTACCACGAGACGGCCCGGCTGCTCGGCATCAGCGAACAGGTCGCCAAGCAGCGGATGCGGCTCGGTCTGGAGCTGCTGGCCACCGAACTGGCCGAGGAGCGCGCCCGCCAGGACGGAGCCGGGGACGGAATCGGGCACGGGGACGGGCACGGGGACGGGGAGACGTGAGCAGCACTGAGGAGCAGCACGACGCCCTGCGCTCGCTGCTCGGCGCGTGGGCCCTCGGCGCCTGCCCGGCCCGCGAGGCGGCCGAGTTGGAGCAGCACCTGCGCGACTGCCGGGAGTGCGCCGAGGAGGCGGCCCGGCTGCGCGAGGCGGCCGGCTGGCTCTCCCTGGACGAGCCGCTGGACCAGCCCGGCTCGCTGCGCCAGCAGGTGCTCGACTGGTGCCTGGCCCGTCGCCCGGCCGAACTGCCCGTCCCCGCCTGGGGGATGCCGTACACGGCGGAGACCGCCAAGCTCGACGCGCTGCTGCGCGACCTCGGCCCGGAGGAGTGGCAGGAGGTGGCCGAACTGCCCTGGCACGGCGGCACCGAGTGGCTGCGCCCGGCCGAGGTGCTCGGCCATCTGACCGCGGTGGACGGCTTCCTGGCGCTGGCACTCGGTCTGCCCGACCCGGTGCCGGCCGCCCCGGGCCTGCCCGCCGCGCGGATCGGGCGGCGGGTGCCGCCGCAGGAGCC
>NZ_LFVW01000648.1:0-6425 GCF_001182915.1 Kitasatospora sp. MY 5-36 | reverse complement strand
CGAGCTCGCCCCGCGCCTCGCCCGCAGCCACGGCCCCGAACTGCCCGAGCTGCTCCTCACCGCCAACCCGGCCGCCGCCTTCGCCGCCGACTGGCGCACGCCGTAGGGCACCCGCCGTAGGGCACCCGCCGGGCCGTCGGACCCCGCCGAACCGCCGGGGCCGGTGGCGCGCGGGCCCGCAGGTACGGGAAACGGACTGACGGCCGCCGGTCGGGCCCTCTACGGTGCCGGACATGGTGACGCTGACGCTCCGAACCCTCACAACCGCTGACTGGCCGCTCTGGCGGGACCTCCGCCTCGCCGCCCTGACCGACGCACCGGAGGCCTTCAAGGCCGGCCTCGCCGACTGGCACCGGGGCGGCGAGGAGCGCTGGCGAGACCGGCTCGGCATCCCGGGCGCCCACCACGTCGCGGCCCTGCTGGACGAGGACCCGGTCGGGCTCGTCGGCGGCCTGCCCGGATCACTGGACGGGGTACGGGAGTTGCGCTCGCTCTGGGTCGCCCCGCGGGCGCGCGGCCGGGGCGTCGCCGTCCGGCTCGTCGAGGAGGTCGAGCGCTGGGCCCGCGCCACCGGCGGGACCACGCTGCGCCTCGCCGTGCTCCCCGGCAACGAAGCGGCGCTCGCCCTCTACCGCCGGCACGGCTTCGCCCCGCTCGCGGAGCCGGGCGACCTGCTCGCCGACGGGGTCACCCGGGAACTCCTGCTCGGGAAGCCCCTGCGGTGACCTGACCGACCGCCGCCGCACCCGGCTCCGGCTCCGGCTCCGATAGCGACAGCGACAGCGACGCGAAGGCGGGGCCTGCGCCGTACGGGGGATGGCACAGGCCCCGCCTTCGACCGGGCCGCGGGGGCGATCAGCCGGTCACATGTGGGTGCCGCCGTCGATGCGCAGCTCGGTACCGGTGACGAAGGCGCCGTCGTCGGAGGCGAGCATGGCGATCACGCCGGCCACCGTCTCCGGGCCGGCGAAGCCCTGGCCGAGGGCGGGGGAGAGCTTGGCCAGCAGGCTGAAGTCGGCGTCGGCGGGCAGGCCCGGGTTGTGGGTCATGCCGCTGTCGATGCTGCCCGGCGCGACGCAGACCGCGCGCAGGCCCTGCTTCGAGTACTCCGAGGCGATGGCGTGGGTGAAGGACTGGATGCCGCCCTTGGTCGCGGCGTACGCGGCCATGTACGGGTGGGCGAAGCTCGCGGAGGTGGAGCTGAAGTTGACCACCACGCCCCGGCCGCCCGCGAGCAGCGCGGGGAGCGCCTCGCGGGTCATCAGGAAGGTGCCGGTCAGGTTCACCGCGAGGAGCTTGTTCCAGAACTCCAGGCTGGTCTCGTGGGTGTGCGAGGAGCGGAGGATGCCGGCCGCGTTGACCAGCACGTCCAGGCCGCCCAGGCCGGTGGTCGCCTCGGCGACGCCCGCGACGACGGCCGCCTCGTCCGAGATGTCCAGAACCTGAATGGTCAGGCGGTCCGCGGTGCCCTCGGCGGTGGCGCGGTCCAGGGTCTTCTTCAGGCCGTCCTCGTTGACGTCGACGGCGACGACCTTCCCGCCCTCGGCGAGGATCCGGTGCACGGTGGCCTGGCCGATGCCCGAGCCGCCGCCGGTGATCAGGACGTTCCGTCCGCTGAAGCGCTCCATGGTGGTACTCCGTTCGTTCGTGGTCTCTCGACCTCGGGAACCACGGTACGCCTGAGTGGCACGTTGTGCCAAAAAGGCTGGCTGTGCCAGATCGTCGTGACGTGCCACCTTGGCATGCGTCCGCGTAGGCTGGCCCTGTGATCGGACGCCCGACCCTGACCCAGCGCCGCCGTGAGGCCACCCGACTGGAGATCGCCCGTACCGCCGCCGCGCTCTTCGCCGAGCGGGGAGCTGAGGCGGTCACCGCCGAGGAGATCGCCCTCGCCGCGGGCATCTCGCTGCGCACCTTCTACCGGTACTTCTCCGTCAAGGAGGACGCCGTCGCCCCGCTGCTCGCGTCGGGCGGGCAGGAGTGGGTGGAGCTGTTCGCGGCGAGCCCGGCCGACCTGCCGCTGCGCGAGGCGCTGGAGCGTGCGGCGGTCGCGTCGCTGACCCCGGCCGACGAGGCGCGGGCGGAGATGATGCGGTGGGCCCGCGGCCTGCTGCGCGACCCGAAGCTGAACGCCACCTGGCAGCGGGTCCACGCCGACTCGGAGGCGCGGCTGCGGGTCGCCCTCACCGGGCGCTGCCCGGACGGCACCGATCCGCTGGAGATCCGGCTGGCCGCCGCCGCCGCGACCGCGGCGATCCGGGTGGCCCTGGAGCAGTGGGCCTCCTCCGAGGCGCCCCTTGCCGGTCCGGGCTCCCCGCAGGACCTCGGCGCGCGCTGCATGCGCGAGCTCACGGCGGGGCTGCGGCTCTGGGAGCGGGTGGGCTGAGCCCGGGCGCAGCCCACCCCGCCCGCTCCGGCTGACGGGAGACAGCCGACCGCTGACAGATTTCAGATGACAACTTTCGAAATCTGTTATCTGAACGTTGTCATCTGTCAGCCCGGCTCCCCGTGACCTCCCAGCCGCGGTCAGCTTCCTCCCAGCTGGCGTTAGGGTTGGTCCTCGCGCCCCGGCGGGGGAACCGGGGTGACCTCCTCGGATGTCCCCAGCGGAGGGGACTGGAGTTCGAGGCGTGGGAGCAAGCGGGACATGGGTCTGACGAGCCACAAGGTGCTGGCGCTGACCGCACTGATCGCGGTCGTGATGATGGTCGGCACGGTCTGGCTGTGGCCCAGACTCGCGAAGAAGACCTGGCAGTCGGTGCTCGGCCGGATCGGCGCACTGCTCGCCACCCAGCTCGCGGTGCTCGCCGCGCTCGGCCTGGTCGCGAACAACTACTTCGCCTTCTACAGCAGTTGGGACGACCTGCTGGGCACCGGCGACACCGGCCCGGTGGTCATCCACAACAAGGCGGACGCCTCCGGCCGGCTGATGGTGGAGACGATGGGCCAGGCCGCGGTCAAGGGCGGCGGCGCGATGGGCCGCGAGCCCGCCCAGTCCGGCGAGATCCGCAAGGTCCGGATAGACGGCGCGGCCAGCCGGCTGTCCACCGAGGGCTACGTCTACCTGCCCCCGCAGTACTTCCAGCCGGAGTACGCCCAGAAGCAGTTCCCGGCCGTGATCGTCAGCACCGGATTCCCAGGAATCGCCGAGAACCTGATCACCCGCTTCAACTACCCGGGCGCCGCGCTCAAGCTGCTGCAGGAGGGGCGGATGCAGCCGACCGTCATGGTCCTGGTGCGCCCCTCGCCCGCGCTGCCCCAGGACACCGAGTGCGAGGACGTCCCGAACGGCCCGCAGTCCGACACCTACTTCACCAAGGACGTGCCCTCGGCGATCCAGGCCAGCTACCGGGTCTCCACCGACCCGCAGGCCTGGGCCTTCATGGGCAACTCGACCGGCGGCTACTGCGCGCTCAAGCTGGCCATGCGCCACCCGGACGTCTTCCCGACCGCCGTCGCCCTCTCCGCCTACTACGACGCCGCCGACGACCCGACCACGGGCGACCTCTTCGGGGGCAGCAAGCAGCGCCGCGACGAGGCCAACCTGCTGTGGCGGCTGAAGAACCTGCCGCAGCCGAAGGTGTCCGTGCTGCTGGCCGGCACCAAGAAGGGCGACGGCGACTACCGGCAGCAGACCGAGGCCTTCGTCGACGGGGTGCAGAGCCCGATGAAGGTCTCGTACAGCATGCTGGAGAACGGCGGCCACAACTTCGAGACCTGGAGCGCCCTGCTGCCCTCCTCGCTGGAGTGGCTGTCCCAGCACCTCAAGGTGCCGAACCAGTCCGCATGAGCCTGACCGGCCGGGCCTGACCGGCCGGGCCTGAACGACCGAACCCCCGGAGCCACGGCCCCGGGGGTTCGTCGGTTCGATCGGTCCGGTCGTTCAGGAGCCGTACGGCCCCCGCGCGGCGGTCCCTCCGCTCAGGCCACCCGCTCCAGCGTCCCGGTGTGCAGCTGGCCGACCCGGCCGCCCTCGCCCTCGAAGGTCCAGAAGGCCCGCACGGTCAGCCTGCCGAGGTCCATCACGTGGCTGACGGTGATCCCGCTCTGCTCGGTCCAGCTGACGAAGTAGATCGAGGGCGCGACCTCGGCGACGTGCAGGCGCACGTCCTCCCACTGGCCCGCCGACTCGCCGAGGCCCTCCCAGCGCAGCCGCGTGCCGTCGGCCGAGTAGGTGTTGCGGAAGGCCGCGCCGTTGTCGACCCGGAAGAGGTAGGTGCGGCCGGCGAAGGCGGGCAGGGGCGCGGTCATGGTGGGGCGGGTCCTCGTCTCTGTCAGGTCGTGGCGAGCACCCGGTCGGGCTCGCCGCTCTTGTGCACGGCGGATGATGTCAGGCTTCCAATTTATCCGACCGGGCGCACTCGGTCAGGCAAAGGCCACGGTACGGTCCGCCACCACGCGGCGGCCCGGGTGTGCGACCGGCACATGGGCAGGGCCGCGCGCCGGCCCTAGCGTCCGGCCATGAGACGTACCCCCACACGCCCCGGCCCCGCGAGACGCGTCCCCACCGCCCTCGCCGCCGTGCTCCTGACCCTCGCCGCCGCCCTGCTCGGCACCCCCACCGCCGCGCAGGCGGGTACGGCCCGGGCCGCGGCCGCCGCCCCCCTCACCCTGGAAGCGACCTTCTCCGCCCCCGGCAACGGCTGGGCCAAGGTCGAGCGCTACCTCGACACCACCCCCGGCTTCGGCGCCGAGCAGTTCCCCGCCGACGGGCGCGGCGACCAGGACGGCGCCCGCCGGACGTACTTCGGCACCGGTCGGCCCTCCTCCGCCCGGTTCCTGCTCTACTCCGCCGCGGGCTGGGACACCGGCGCCCAGGCCACCCCCGTCCTGCTGGTCCACGGCGCCAACGACAACGCCGACCGGGCCTGGGCGAACCCGGGGGAGAGCGGCGCCTGCGGTGCCGCGAACTGCCCGTCCACCGGGCTCGCCCAGTACCTGGCCGGCACCGGCCACCGGGTCTTCGCGATCGGCTTCGCCCACAAGCACGGCGACAACCTGCTCCAGGCGCAGGCGGTCGGCGACGCGGTCGCGCTGATCCGGGCCCGGCTCGGGGTCCCCCAGGTCGACGTGGTGGCCTGGAGCAAGGGCGAGGTCGCCGCCCGGGCGTACGTGTCCTCGGTGAAGCCCTCCTGGGGGAGGGCGTACGCGGGCGACGTGCGCCGGCTGGTCACGCTGGGCGGGCCGCACGGCGGGCTCGACTACGTGTACGCGCACGGCTGGGACTTCGACCTGGTGACCTGGCCCGCCTGTGGCGGCACCGCCAACGCGCCGTCCCCGCACCTCTCCATGACCTGCTACGGCACGTACACCGCGCAGCCCTGCCTCGGGGTGCTGCCGAGCGGCGGCTACGACTGCTACCCGGGCCAGCGCCAGCTGCTCGCCCGCTGGGACGGCACCTACGGGGTGGACAGCAGTGCGCAGGACTGGTGGACCACCTACTACGGCGGCCAGGGCTTCTACACCTCCGGCCAGGGCATCCAGGCGGCGATCGACGCGGGCTCGCTGATCGCCCCGCTCCGGCAGGCCGGCATCCCGGCCGCGGTGCGCACCTACCTGCTGGCGGGCGGGTCCGCCGACATCCCGGGCGTGCTCAACGAGGGTCGCGGGCCGAGCGACGGCCTGGTCTTCACCGCGAGCGCGCTGGACACCACCGGCATCGCGACGGTCGGCGGCACCCGGCTGCTCGGCGGCCTGAACCACCTGGAGCTCGCCTGGGCGCCGGACGCGGCGAGCCAGGTCAACGCCTGGCTGAGCTGAGCCTCAAGCCGGTCAACTCGGCTGCCGCACGGGGCCGTTGGTCGGCACCTCGGCGGTTGCGGCGCCCAGCCCGCCGCCGGCAGGACGGTCCCGTCGGCAGGGCCGACCCCGCCGACGGGACCGCGCGGCCCACACGGCTCAGGTACCGGCGGCCGTCCCGGCCACCGTGATGTCGAACGGCTGCCGGTTGTTGCCCTCGTACCGGTCGTCCGCGCTGCGCACCGCGACCGAGCCGCCGCTCAGCCTGCCCTCCGGCAGGTCCGGGGCGAGCCGGACCGGGATGAGGGCGGTCGCGCTGCGCCCCTCCCGCAGCCCGGGCGCGAACACGCACCGCACGACGCGGCCGCGGCTCACCACCTGGCAGGTGGACGGGAAGAACGGGCCCTCCGGGCTGACGCCCTCCGGCAGGGTGATCGCGACCGTGAACGGGGAGGCGGTGGTCTCCGGGCCGCCGTTGCCGACGAAGGCGTGGATGGTGGTGGTGCCGCCGGGCGCGGCCGCGTCCGGGTCGATCCGGACCACCTCCAGGTCGGAGTCGGACGGTCGCGCGGCGGCCTCGGCCGTCCAGGGCCCGGCGGTGGACCCGGCCCCGGACCCGGCTCCGGGCTTGGCCGGGGCCGGCAGGGTCGAGGCGGTGGGCGTCGCCGGTGCGGGCAGGGTGGACG
>NZ_LFVW01000647.1:0-6266 GCF_001182915.1 Kitasatospora sp. MY 5-36 | reverse complement strand
TGGCGGGCGTACTCCTCGATCCGGTGCACCTGCAGCTCCCGGATCGAGAGCCGGTCCTTCCCGACCCGCTCGCCCAGGTCCTGGTACCCGGCCAACGCGGCGTCCAGCGCGGCCTGTTCGCGCTCCAGGTCGTGGAACGCGGCGTCCACCACGGCCTGCTCGCCGACGGCCCCGTCGAAGTCCGCGTCCCGCCCGCCGTACAGCTTGGGCAGCGGCTCGCCGTCGGTGATCCAGTTCCGCCAGTCCCGTTCCACCCGGGCCAGGTGCCGGACCAGGCCGAGCAGCGACATCGTGGACGGCGGCACCGAGCGGCGGGCCAGCTGCTCCGGGGCCAGGCCGTCGCACTTCATCCGCAGGGTCAGCCGGTAGTTCGTCAGGTAGTCCTGGAGGGTGGCGAGTTCGCCGTCCGGACTCGGGCCCTCGCTGTTGCGGGGGTCGTCGTCCGGGTCAGCCCACATGTCGGGGTAGACGGTCGCCTCGGTCCATCGCACGGGTTGCTCGGTCATGCCCGGCATCCTCCTTCGCAACCACCCCCGGCCGCCACCGGGTTATCGCACCCCCGGCCCCCGGAGCAGCCGCTCGCCCTCCGCCCCGAAGGCGGCCCGGAGCACGGTGGCGACGTCGGCCTCCGGCACGGCGGCGCGGACCTCCGCCAGGACGCCCGGGAACCCCTCGTCGTCGATCACGCCCCGGTGCTCCCGGCGCAACCGGTGGACGAGCGCGACGAGTTCGGGGCGCAGCCGCATCCAGGCGCGGACGGCGTCGACCTCCTCCTCGACCAGCCGCAGGAACCAGCGCATCACCTCGTACGGGATGTCGACGGCCCGCCCCCGCGGGTCGAGGCTGATCGTCGGCTCCCGCGCCGGGTCCTCGTCGGGGACGACCGCGGCGACCAGGGCCCGCGGGTCCGCCCGGAGGCGCAGCTCCAGGAAGTAGGCGTCGTCGGACGGGTCGTACCCGGTGGTGACGCTGTAGTCCGGATCGGGGCTCGGCGTGGGCATGGTGGGCATGCTGCCAGGCGCCGCTCCCGCTGGGCGAGGGCGTTTCGGGGGCGTCCGCGCACGGGACGTCGGACCGGCCGGCCTCCCGTGCGGGGTGGCGGGGCTCAGTCGGTCAGCAGGCGGGCGCGCAGGGTGTCGATCTGCGCGCGGTCGATGCCGAGGGCGCCGGTGAGGTAGGCCTCGACCGAGCCGTGGCGGTCGGCGAGGTCGGCGAGGGTGAGCCGGATGACGGCCTCCGGGGCGCGCCCGTAGCCGGGCCAGCGCAGGGTGCGGCCGGGGTGGGCGGCGTGCCACTCGGCGACGAAGTGCGCGGTGGCGAGCTCGGTGAGGGCGAAGTCGGCGGCGATGTCGTCCTCACCGACGCCGAGCAGGGTGAGCAGCAGGGCGGCGATCAGCCCGGTGCGGTCCTTGCCGGAGGCGCAGTGGAAGACCACCGGGGCCTCGGCGGCCGTGATCACGTCCAGCGCCTGGCGGATCTCCTTCACCCCGTCCTCGGCGACCTCGGCGAAGCGGTCGGCGAGGTGGCGCCAGGGGTCGACCTCCGGGTCGATCTCGGCCTGGTCGTACGGGCGGTGCTCGATCGAGAGGTTGTGGTACTCCAGACCCTCGAACCCGGGCACCCGGCCCTTGGCGGCGATCTCCCAGGGGTAGCGGAGGTCGATCACGGTCCGCACGCCGAGCGCCCGGAGCCGGTCCAGGTCGGCGGGGGAGCCGAGCTTGCCGAGCGAGTCGGAGCGGTACACCAGCCCCCACCGGACGGACCGCCCGCCGGCGCCCGGGTAGCCGCCCAGGTCGCGGAAGTTGTGCAGGGCCTCGAACTCGATGTGACGTGTGGTCATGCGCGGCACTCTAACCAGCACGTCAAGCGCCGCCGGGCCGGGGGAGCGGCGGCGGCCGGCCCGGGCGCCGCCGTCTGTCAGTGGTGTCGGGCAGGATCGGCACGTCGGTTCTTCGGAGGGACGGAAAGGGCGTCATGGCGATCACGAATGAGCAGGTGACGGAGCAGGAGTTCCTGCGGGAGATGTCCGAGGACCCGTACTTCCCCGACCACCTCGTGGCCAAGGGCAGGGCCATCCTGGTGCGGCTGTGCGAGCGGATCGAGGCCGAGCGGCCGGCGGACCTGCCGGCGCTGTACGTGCTCTCCCACGCCGCCGCGGAGGAGTTCAACCGTCTGGACACGGAGTTGAAGGCGGCGGGGAGCGAGATCGAGACGGCGGCGCGGGAGGACATCGCCGAGGCCTTCTGGATCATCGCCTCGGCCTACGGCTTCGAGGACGCGGACGTGGAGGAGATGGTCGAGCCCCGGGAGTGGTGACGGGCACCGCCCTGCCCTACACGCCGCGGTCGGCGAGGACCTCGCGGACGACGTGGCGGGCGTTGGCGGTCAGGGCCTGGTCGGTGTGGCGGTAGTACGGGATCGTCACCAGGGCGAGGGAGAACGCCCAGGCGCGGCCGCGGGCCCACATGGCCTCGTCCGCCTGGAGGGCGGCGCGGAAGGCGGGGCGGGCGGTGGCGGGCAGCAGGTTCCAGGCGGCGATCAGGTCGGCGGTCGGGTCGCCGACGCCCATCAGGGCGAAGTCGATGACGGCGGCGAGCCGGCCGGCGCCGGTGAGCAGCAGGTTGCCGGGGGTGAGGTCGCCGTGCAGCCAGACCGGCGGGCCGGCGTAGTCGGGCAGTCGAAGTGCCTTGTCCCACAGGGCGGTCGCGGCCTCGGTGTCGATCGAGCCGGAGAGCTGGGCGATGGCCGCGCGGGTGGCGCCGTCGCGGGAGGCGAGCGGGACGCTGCGCTGGGAGACGGGGGCGTCGGCCGGGTCGACGGCGCGCAGGGCGTTGACGAAGCCGGCCAGGTCGCGGGCCAGCGCCTGGGGTGCGGCCAGGGCGTGGACGACCGGGTTGGCGCCGTCCAGCCAGTGCAGGACGGACCACTCCCACGGGTAGCCGGCGGCGGGCCGGCCGACCGCGAGCGGTGCCGGGACGGGCAGCGGCAGCCGCGGGGCCAGCCGGGAGAGCCACTGCTGCTCCCGCCGCAGGCCCCCGGCGGCCCACTCCACCCGGGGCAGCCGGACGGCGAGTTCGGGCCCGAGGCGGAACATCGCGTTGTCCGCCCCGGAGGTGGCGGCGGGGGTGACCGGGAGGCGCTCCCACTGCGGGAACTGGGCGGCGATCAGCCGCCGCACCAGGGCCGCGTCGACCACCGGCCCGTCGGGGTGGATCCGGGTGGCAGCGCACATGCCCGGCAGCGTACAGCTCCGGTCGTCGCCGTTCAGCCGGATTGCCGAACTGCTCACATTCCGACGGTCGTTCGAACCGGAACGCGCGATTTCGGCCACCCGGCGACGGCCCTGACGGCCCTGACGGCTCTGACGGCCCTGACGGCCCTGACGGCCCTGGCGGCCCCGACGGTCACCCGAAGGTGACCCGCACCCCGATGGTGCCGCCCTTGCCGAAGCGCAGCACGTTGGCGGTCAGCGCCACCGCGCACAGCAGGCCGTACTTGCGCCGCAGCAGCTTCCGGTAGGCGGGCGCCCGGTCGGGGTCCAGCACCGCGGCGGCCGGCACCTGGGCGCCGAGCAGGTTCCCGCGGATGTCGCTGGGCCCGACCAGCACGTCCGAACGGTTGCGCAGGCGCTTGACCTTGCCGGTCTTGGTGACGGTGGTGAAGACCAGCGCGTCCCCGTCGCGCGCGACCCACACCGGGGTGGCGACCGGAGTGCCGTTCCTCCGGTAGGTGGTGAACAGCAGGTACTTGGCGGCGGCGAGCCGCTCCAACTCGGCGGCGGCATCCAGAGTGTCCATGCCCGCCAGCCTAGGAAGCCGCAACTGGGCCCCGCTCAAGCCTCGGTGGAGCCCCGGGGCCGTCAGCCGGAGGCGCGCGCCACGCCCGGCCGTCCCGGGGGCGGCCGGTCGGTGTCGTCGGCACCTGCCAGAATGCAGGGCGTACGGCGCAAGCACTGATGGAGAAGGTGACCGGCTTCGTGACCACGCCAGTCGAACAGGTGGCCCGGCAGGCCCAGCAGGCGATCGAGCGGCAGATCGCCGAGGAGCTGGGTGTCCGCGAGGGGCAGGTGAAGGCGGCCGTCGATCTGCTCGACGGCGGCTCGACCGTGCCCTTCGTGGCCCGCTACCGCAAGGAGGTCACCGGCTCCCTCGACGACGCCCAGCTGCGTGCCCTGGAGGAACGGCTGCGCTACCTGCGCGAGCTGGAGGACCGCCGGGCGGCCGTGCTGGAGTCGATCGAGGCCCAGGGCAAGCTGGACGACGCGCTGCGCGCCCGGGTGCTCGCCGCGGACTCCAAGGCCCGCCTGGAGGACATCTACCTGCCGTTCAAGCCGAAGCGGCGCACCAAGGCGCAGATCGCCCGCGAGGCGGGCCTGGAGCCGCTGGCGGACGCCCTGCTGGCCGACCCGGGGCAGGACCCGGCCGCGCTGGCCGCCCAGTACCTCAACGAGTCGGTGGCGGACGGCGCCGCGGCCCTGGAGGGCGCCCGGGCGATCCTGGTCGAGCGCTTCGGCGAGGACGCCGACCTGGTCGGCTCGCTGCGCGAGCGGATGTGGACCCGCGGCCGGCTGGTCGCGAAGGTCCGCGACGGCAAGGAGGGCGACGGCGCCAAGTTCGCCGACTACTTCGACTTCGCCGAGCCGTACACCCGGCTCCCCTCGCACCGCATCCTGGCGATGCTGCGCGGCGAGAAGGAGGAGGTGCTCGACCTCGACCTCTCCCCGTACGACGGCGAGTCCGAGGGCGACCTTCCGGGCGAGAACGACTACGAGCAGCGGATCGCCGCCCGCTTCGGCATCGCCGACCGCGGCCGCCCGGCCGACAAGTGGCTGGGCGACACCGTCCGCTGGGCCTGGCGCACCCGCGTGCTGGTCCGGCTCGGCATCGACCTGCGCGCCCGGCTGCGCGCCGAGGCCGAGGAGGAGGCGGTGCGGGTCTTCGCCGCGAACCTGCGCGACCTGCTGCTCGCCGCCCCGGCCGGCACCCGCGCCACCATGGGCCTGGACCCGGGCTTCCGGACCGGCGTGAAGGTCGCCGTGGTGGACGCCACCGGCAAGGTCGTCGCGTACGACACGATCTACCCGCACCAGCCCGCCAACAAGTGGGACGCGGCCCTGGCGACGCTGGCGGCCCTGGCGAAGAAGCACGACGTCGACCTGGTGGCGATCGGCAACGGCACCGCCTCCCGGGAGACCGACAAGCTCGCCGAGGACCTGCTGGGGCGCCACCCCGAGCTGAAGCTCACCAAGGCGATGGTCAGCGAGGCCGGCGCCTCGGTCTACTCGGCCTCCGCGTTCGCCTCGCAGGAGCTGCCGGACCTGGACGTGTCGATCCGCGGCGCGGTCTCGATCGCCCGCCGGCTCCAGGACCCGCTGGCCGAGCTGGTCAAGATCGACCCGAAGTCGATCGGCGTCGGCCAGTACCAGCACGACCTGAGCGAGGTGAAGCTCTCCCGCTCGCTGGACGCCGTGGTCGAGGACTGCGTCAACGCCGTCGGCGTGGACGTCAACACCGCCTCGGCGCCGCTGCTCACCCGGGTCTCCGGGGTCACCGGCACGCTGGCCGACAACATCGTCGCGCACCGCGACGCCAACGGCCCGTTCCGCACCCGCCGGCAGCTCAAGGACGTCTCCCGGCTCGGCCCCAAGGCCTTCGAGCAGTGCGCGGGCTTCCTGCGCATCCCCGGCGGCGAGGACCCGCTGGACGCCTCCAGCGTGCACCCGGAGGCCTACCCGGTGGTGCGCCGCATCCTGGCCGCGACCGGCGGGGAGCTGCGCGAGCTGATCGGCAACGGCGAGCGGCTGCGGGCGCTGCGCCCGGCGGACTTCGCCGACGACACCTTCGGCGTGCCGACCGTCACCGACATCCTCGGCGAGCTGGACAAGCCGGGCCGCGACCCGCGCCCGGCCTTCCGCACCGCGACCTTCAAGGAGGGCGTCGACAAGATCGGCGACCTGGAGGTCGGCATGGTGCTGGAGGGCGTGGTCACCAATGTCGCCGCCTTCGGCGCCTTCGTGGACGTGGGCGTCCACCAGGACGGGCTGGTGCACGTCTCGGCGCTGTCGAGGAACTTCGTCAAGGACCCGCGCGAGGTGGTCAAGCCCGGCGACATCGTCAAGGTCCGGGTGCTCACGGTGGACGTGCCGCGCAAGCGGATCGGGCTGACCCTGCGGCTGGACGACGAGGTCGGGCGCGAGCGTGGCGGCGACCGCGGCGACCGCGGTGACCGCCAGGCCCGCCCGCCGCGCCAGGAGCGCCGGGGCGCCG
>NZ_LFVW01000646.1:0-6440 GCF_001182915.1 Kitasatospora sp. MY 5-36 | reverse complement strand
CGCCGGGCGGCCCGGCGGCGGGGCACCGCCCGCCGGATCCGCGGCAGCCCGCCGGCCGCGGGCTGGATGCCGGAGACGGCGCCGTGCAGGAGCTCGCGCACCGCCCGTTCCTCGGTGGACAGGGACAGCAGCTCCTCCGGGGCCTCGGCCCCGGGCCTGCTCGCTCTGGAAGCGCCGAGCCCGGTCACCCCGAGCCCGGTCGCCCCGGGCTCGTTCGCCCCGGGCGTCCCGGGTCCGTTCACCTCAGGCCCGCCCGCCTCCGGAGTGCCGTCCGCCGGCCGCCGTCGGTCGCCGTCCGCCTCAGCCATGTCCGGCCGCCATCTGGACGCGCAGGGCGGCGAGCCCGCGCGAGCCGTAGGCCTTCACCGAGCCGAGCGAGATGCCCAGGGTCTCGGCGACCTGCGCCTCCGTCATGTCCACGAAGTAACGCAGCACCAGAACCTCCCGCTGACGGCGTTGCAGACCACGCAGCGCGGCCTTCAACTGGTCGCGCTCCAGGGCATCGTAAGCACCTTCTTCTGCACTGGCCATGTCAGGCATGGGCTTCGGCAGCAGTCGCAGCCCGAGGATGCGGCGGCGCAGCGTGGAGCGGGACAGGTTGACGACCGTCTGCCGCAGGTACGCCAGGGTCTTCTCGGGCTCGCGCACCCGGCGCCGGGCGGCGTGCACCCGGATGAACGCCTCCTGGACGACGTCCTCGCAGGTCGAGAGGTCGTCGAGGAGCAGCGCGGCGAGCCGCAGCAGCGAGCGGTAGTGCGCCTGGTAGGTCGCGGTGAGCAGGTCCTCGCTGGTACCCGCGTCGGTACCGGCACCGGAGTCCGCCGCACCGGGTGCGGCCGCCGTCATCTGGTCTTCTTCCGGCCTACTCGCAGGCCTCGGGGCGCGCGAGGGGAAGGACACCGCGGCTCTTGCCGGGATGCCCGCCCTTGCCCCCACCATCACGTTCGCCACGCACGTTGGACACTCGATCCCCTGTCATGGTTGCCCAGCCCGGGGCCCATTCTTCCGCATCGGCTGAAGAGGCCTCCAGGGGATTCCCACGGGATTCCGGACAGATTGTGTCGAGGAGCGAACACAGGTATGGACACAGGTGTGGACACAAGCGGGCACATCGGAACCCGTGAGAGCCCGTCAGGACCGGGGCCCTCTCTTTCGGATCATGCCGGGCGCACGACGCCGGAGCACGCACCTCGCCGCGTTGTCGTCGGTCGCCGATGCTCCGCATGGACTCCCTCCTCCGCCTTGCGATGCACGCACTCCAACGCCGCGCGCTGATCCGACGTGATCCGAAAGAGAGGACCTAATCCGTCGGCGTTCCCGCCGTCAGCTCCGCCGCCACCAGCTCGGCCAGCTGCACCAGGTTGAGCGCCGCGCCCTTGCGCAGGTTGTCCCCGCAGAGGAAGAGGTCCAGCGCCTCCGGCTCGTCCAGCGCCCGCCGGACCCGCCCGACCCAGACCGGGTCCGTCCCGACCACGTCGTTCGGCGTCGGGAACTCGCCCGCCGCCGGGTCGTCGTAGAGGACCACGCCGGGCGCGTCCCGCAGGATCTCCTGCGCGTGCTCCTGGGTGACCTCGCGTTCGAACCGCGCGTGCACGGCCAGCGCGTGGGTGCGGACGACGGGGATGTGGACGCAGGTCGCCGAGACCTTCAGGGCAGGCAGGCCGAGGACCTTGCGGGACTCGTCGCGGATGCCCATCTCCTCGGCGGACCAGCCGCCGTCGCGCAGCCCGCCGGTCCAGGGCACGGCGTTGAGCGCGAGCGGGGCGGCGAACGGCCCCTGATCGGCGATCAGCGCGCGCAGGTCGCCGGTCTGCCGGCCCACCGCGGTGCCCGCCACCAGCCCGGTCTGCGCGCGCAGCGCCGCCTCACCGTCGCGGCCCTCGCCGCCGGCGGCCTGGTAGGAGGCGACCACGAGCTGCGCCAGCCCGTACTCGGCGTGCAGCGCGCCGACCGCGGCGATCATCGCGAGCGTGGTGCCGGCCGGACTGGCGACGATGCCGCGCGGGCGGATCCGCAGCGCGGCCGCGTTGACCTCCGGGACGACCAGCGGCACGTCCTCGGCGGTGCGGAAGGCGGCCGAGTCGTCGACCACCACGACGCCCTTGGCCGCCGCGATCGGCGCCCACTGGGCGGAGACCTGGTCGGGGACGGCGAAGAGCGCGACGTCGATCCCCGCGAAGGCCTCCTCGGTCAGCGGGACGACCGCGACGGTCTCCCCGCGCACCAGCGCCGTACGGCCGGCCGAGCGCGGGGAGGCGACGAGTCGGACCTCGCCCCAGACGTCCTGGCGGAGGGAGAGCAGCCCGAGCAGCACCTCGCCGACCGCGCCGGTGGCGCCGACGACGGCGAGGTTGGGACGCCGGGTCATCGCCCGGCGTCCCGGCCCGGTGCCCGGGTCATCGCCCGGTGCTCCCGTTCCGTTCCCGGGTCATCGCCCGGTGCCGCCGTAGACGACGGCCTCGTCGCTCTCGCTGTCCAGGCCGAAGGCGCTGTGCACGGCACGGACGGCCTCCGGCACGTCGTCGGCGCGGGTGACCACCGAGATGCGGATCTCCGAGGTGGAGATCAGCTCGATGTTGACGCCCGCGGCGGACAGCGCCTCGAAGAAGGTCGCCGTGACGCCCGGGTTGGAGCGCATGCCGGCGCCGACCAGCGAGATCTTGCCGATCGCGTCGTCGTAGCGGAGCGACTCGTAGCCGATGCCCTGCTTGACCCGGCCCAGCGCGTCGATGGCCTTCTGGCCCTCGGTCTTGGGCAGGGTGAAGGAGATGTCGGTCAGGCCGGTCGACGCGGCGGAGACGTTCTGCACCACCATGTCGATGTTGACCTCGGCGTCGGCGATGGCGCGGAAGATGCGCGCCGCCTCGCCCGGCTTGTCGGGCACGCCGACGACGGTGACCTTGGCCTCGGAGGTGTCGTGGGCGACTCCGGAGATGATGGCCTGCTCCATCTCGCCCCCTTCGGGCTTGTTCGGGTTGTCGTTGCTGACGATCGTCCCGGGAAGACCCGAGAAGGACGAGCGTACGTGAATCGGGATGTTGTAGCGACGGGCGTACTCGACACACCGATCGAGCAGCACCTTGGAACCCGACGAGGCCAGCTCCAGCATGTCCTCGTAGGCGATCCAGTCGATCTTGCGGGCCTTCTTCACCACGCGCGGGTCGGCGGTGAACACGCCGTCCACGTCGGTGTAGATCTCGCAGACCTCGGCCTTCAGCGCGGCGGCGAGTGCCACGGCGGGGGTGTCCGAGCCGCCCCGGCCCAGCGTGGTGATGTCCTTGCTGGTCTGGGAGACGCCCTGGAAGCCGGCCACGATCGCGATGTTGCCCTGGTCCAGGGCGGTGCGGATGCGACCGGGCGTCACGTCGATGATGCGCGCCTTGTTGTGCACGGAGTCGGTGATGACACCGGCCTGGCTGCCCGTGAAGGACTGCGCCTCGTGCCCCAGGGATTTGATCGCCATGGCCAGCAGCGCCATGGAGATGCGCTCTCCAGCGGTCAGCAGCATGTCGAACTCACGGCCGGCAGGCAGCGGTGACACCTGCTCCGCGAGTTCGATGAGCTCGTCCGTCGTGTCGCCCATCGCGGACACCACGACGACGACCTCATGGCCGGCCTTCTTGGCGTCAACGATTCGGCGGGCCACGCGCTTGATGCCTTCGGCATCCGCAACGGATGAGCCGCCGTACTTCTGCACGACAAGGCCCACGTGCGCTCCTCGACTCGAAGTCTTTTCCGGGGGCTACGGGCCCCCGTACCCCCCGGGGGAGAGGGGGGTGCGGTCGTCGTCAGTCTACCGAGCAGGGGTGCTCCGACCGGCGCTTTCCATATCGTGAGACGGTAGTTTCAGCACGTGAGCGGCCGTACGGGCGGCTCCGCCGTCAGGTCTGCGGGCGATTCGGTACCGCTCCGAAGAATCGCCCGACCGGGGGACGGCGATCCGGCCGGATTTCTTTTCCGGCCGGGGCGCTGAGGCATTCGTCACAATCCGAGGGCGCATTCGATCAGCCCGCGATCCGTGCCGGGATCCGTACCGCGTTGTGCCCGCGATCCGTGCCACGATCTGCCCGCGATCCGCCGCATTCCACCGGATTTCCGTCCGGGAAACTACCGCCCGATGCCGAGCTCGGCCGCCATCAGGTCGCCCGCCTGCTGCTCCAGCTGCTCGTCGGTGAGCCCGTCGTCGTCGGTGTCCGCGCCGTCCGGCGCCGCGCCGATCGGGCTGTCCAGCCGAACGTGGGCGATCAGCGACTGCAGGGCCCGCAGCACCGCCGTGCAGGTCGTGCCCCAGTTGGAGAGGTACGAGAACTGCCACCACCACAGCGCCTCGCTGACCCGGCCCTCGCGGTAGTGGGTCAGGCCGTGCTGGAGCTCGCTGACCACGCCGGCCAGGTCGTCCGAGATCCGGAAGGCGTTGGGCTTCTCCGGCGGACCGTACGGGTCGAAGACCTCGTGGTAGACGTCGATCGGCGCGAGCAGCTCGGCGAGGCGCTCGCGCAGCTGCTCGCCGTCCGGCTCGGGGCCGGTGTCCGGCTCGAACCGGTCCTCCGGGACGACGTCCTCGATCGCGCCCAGCCGGCCGCCGGCCAGCAGCAGCTGCGAGACCTCCAGGAGCAGCAGCGAGACCGCGCTGCCGGGCTCGTCGCCCTTGGCGACCTCGGTGACGGCGAGCACGAAGCTCTCCACCGAGTCGGCGATCTGCACGGCGAAGTCGTCCGGCTCCGAGCCGTGGCCGTGGACGTGCGGGGCGTGCGCCCCCGGTTCCCCGTGGGACTGCTGGTGGGGGGTGTGGGGCTGCTGGTTGATCGTCCGGTCAGACATCGAGCAGTCGTCTCCCTTCGAAGGCGCGGCCGAGGGTGACCTCGTCCGCGTACTCCAGATCCCCGCCGACGGGCAGGCCGCTCGCCAGACGGGTCACCTTCAGGCCCATCGGCTTGCAGAGCCGGGCCAGGTAGGTGGCGGTCGCCTCCCCCTCCAGGTTGGGGTCGGTGGCCAGGATCAGCTCGGTGACCGTGCCGTCCGCGAGGCGCGACAGCAGCTCGCGGATCCGCAGGTCGTCCGGGCCGACGCCCTCGATGGGGCTGATCGCGCCGCCCAGCACGTGGTAGCGGCCGCGGAACTCACGGGTGCGCTCGATGGCGACGACGTCCTTCGGCTCCTCGACCACGCAGATGACGGCGAGGTCGCGGCGCGGGTCCAGGCAGACCCGGCACCGCTCGGCCTCCGCGACGTTGCCGCAGACCGCGCAGAAGCGGACCTTGTCCTTGACCTCCAGCAGCGCGTGCGCCAGCCGGCGCACGTCCGTCGGGTCGGACTGCAGCACGTGGAAGGCGATCCGCTGCGCGCTCTTGGGCCCGACGCCGGGCAGCCTGCCCAGTTCGTCGATCAGGTCCTGAACCACGCCCTCGTACAACGTCGCGCCTTCCCTCGGATGGTCGGTGTGCCGGACGGCCGGTGGAGCCGGGTGGCTGGTGGGGCTTGGTGGCCCGTGGAGCCGGAGCTGGTGAAGCCGGAAAGCTGGTGGAGCCGGACGGCCGGGGCCGGTGGTGCCGGACGGCCGGTGGTGCTCCGGTGCCATCATCCAACGAATCGGGCGTCGGACACAGCGCCCGACGCCCGACTCCCACATAAATCACATGGGTCTGTCGTCTGAACTTCAGACCTTCTGGCCTTGGAAGCCGCCGTTGGACGACGTCAGAACGGCAGGCCGGGGATGCCGCCGCCGCCCAGGCCCTGGGTCAGCGGGCCCATGCGCTCGGCCTGCAGCTTCTGCGCGGTCTGGTTGGCGTCCCGAACGGCCGCCAGGACCAGGTCGGCCAGGGTCTCGGTGTCGTCCGGGTCCACGGCGGCCGGGGAGATGCTCAGCGCCACCAGCTCACCGGCACCGGTCACCGTCGCCTCGACCAGGCCGCCGCCCGCCGAACCGCTCACCTTCGCCTCGGCCAGCTCCTGCTGGGCGTTCGCGAGATCCTGCTGCATCTTCTGCGCCTGCTTCAGCAGCTGCTGCATGTTGGGCTGGCCACCACCGGGGAACACGGCTGTCTCCTTGCTGTCACGGCTGTCGTACGGCGCTTCGTCCGTCACCGCCGAGCCTACGTGCTGCCCGCCGGTCCGGGCCCCGGATCGGGCCCGGATCAGGGTCCGCTCAGGGGCCCGTAGGCCCGGAGACCTGGGCCGGAGGACCCGGGGGCCGGATCAGGAGCCCTGGTGGTGGATCTCCTCCAGCACCGTCGCCCCCAACTCGCGGATGATCAGCTCCTGGCCGGAGAACACGTCCTCCTTGAGGTCCGGGTCGTCCGCCTCCGGGACGTCGTCCTCCGGAGCCACCGAGCGCACCGGACGGGCCTGCGCCGCCACCGGCGGCGGGGCCTGCACCGGCGCGGGCTGCACGGGCGGGGCCTGGACGGGCGCCGGCGCGGCCTGGACCGGCGGAGCCTGCA
>NZ_LFVW01000645.1:0-6247 GCF_001182915.1 Kitasatospora sp. MY 5-36 | reverse complement strand
CTGGCCGCCGCCCGCGAACACGCCGACGGGCACCGCCGGCAGGTCGACGTGCTGACGGCCCTGCACGACGAGCCGCCCGGCGCCCAGCCGGGCCTGCGGGCCGGGCTGCGCCGACTGCTCCGGAGCGGCGCCGAACGCGAGGCCGCCGAGCAGCACCGCGAACAGAGCCGGGGCGAACTCCTCGCCCAACTCGTCCAGCAGCGCACCGTGTTGGAGGCCGCCCACGCCCACATCGCCCGCTGCGCCCAGGCCGAGGACGCCGCGGCCGACCTGAATACCCGCTCCACCTCGGCCGTCACCGAAGCCGAGGCGGCCGCCGGCCGCGCCCGCGCCCAGGAGGCCGCCGCCCGAGCCGCGGAGTCCACGGCCCGTACGGACGCCGAGCGGGCCCGGCAGGAGGCGTGGGCCGCCCGGCGCGAACTGGAGGGCGCCACCGCCGAACTCGACGCCGCCCACCGGGCCCTGCGCGCGGCCGCCGCCGACCTCCCGTCCCTGCCCCTCGACTGGCCGCGGCTCCCCGACCACGAGCAGGAACTCGGCGCCCCCTGGGCCGACGAGGCCTGGAGCACCGCCCGCAGCGACCTGTTCCTGCGCGCCCTCGACCTGCACCGCGCCCTCGTCGCCAACACCGCGAAGCGGATCCGCGGCAACCTCCAGGTCCTGGTGGAGCTCATGGCCGGCAACAGCGGGCCCGTCCCCGAGGAGCAGGTCCTACACGCCTGGCAGACCCTCTTCCTTCTCGTCCCCGTCGTCTCCACCACCTTCTCCTCCATCGGCAGCATGTTCGCCCGCCTCGGCCAGGGCTCCATCGGCTGGATCCTCGTCGACGAGGCCGGCCAGGCAACCCCGCAGGCCGCCGTCGGCGCCCTCTGGCGGGCCCGCCGCGCCGTCCTCGTCGGCGACCCGCTCCAGCTCGAACCCGTCGTCACCATGCCGACCGCCCTGCAGCGCCGACTCCTGCTCGCGTACGGCGTCGACGAGGAATGGCTGCCCTCGGCGACCTCCGCCCAGGCCGTCGCCGACCGCGTCAACCGCTACGGCACCTACCTGCCCGCGCCCACCGGCGCGGAGGAGGACACCGTCTGGGTCGGCTCACCGCTGCGCGTCCACCGCCGCTGCGAGGAGCCCATGTTCACCGTCAGCAACGAGGTCGCGTACGGCGGCCTCATGGTCCACGGCACCCACCCCCAGCCCTTCCCCGACCCCGACCACGACGGCCTCCTCCCCAGCCGCTGGCTCGACACCCCCGACCCCGACCGCCCCGCCGACGCCCCCTGGGGCGAACGCGACCGCCGCGCCCTCACCTTCCTCCTGGGCCGCCTCGACCACCACGGCGTCACCGTGGAACGCCTGCGGATCATCGCCCCCTTCCGCGCCCTCGTCGCCGAAGCCCGCGAAACCTGCCGCACGCTCCCCGGCTGGACGGCCGAACTGCTCGACGAGCGCTGCGCCACCGTCCACAAGGCCCAGGGCAAGGAGGCCGACGTCGTGATCCTGCTCCTCGGCGCGGGCCGCCCCGGCGCCCGCAACTGGGCCGCCGGCACCCCACACCTCCTGAACGTCGCCGCCAGCCGCGCCAAACGCCGCCTCTACGTCATCGGCGACCGCGCCCTGTGGGCCCCGCTGCTCCACTTCGACGTCCTGGCCGCCGAAGTCCCCGCCTACGACCACGTCCACGACCGCGCCACCTGGCCCCTCGACGGCCCCGCCGGCTGAGCATGCGGGCACGGGGCGTTCTGATGGTGTTGGCACGAGAAGTCGGCCGGTCCGACTTCTCAGGTGTGGTCAGGTCCGGGCTGAGGCCCCGCGTACGGTGAGCGGCGGTCCGATGATGGGAGCGTGGAGAGTGCTTGACGCCAGGACGGTCGTCGCGGAGTGCGACCGGATTCAGTGGAGTCTGGATCCGCTCGTGGGTGTAGGCCCGCTGCGGTTCGGCATGGTGTACGAGGACGTGGTGGAGGCGCTCGACGGCTTCCTGGAGCCCCCCGCGGGGAGCGCGAGTCACTACGGCCAGGTGCTGAGCGACGACTTCTTCCTCCCGCACTCCTCGAACAATTCGGTCCTCACGGTCTACTACGACGCCGAACGCCTGGTCTGCATAGTCGTCAACGCGCTACGCGGTCCGCAGATCACACTGGACGCACTGTCGCTGGTCGGCCGCGTGCCGTCCGAACTCGAAGCAGACTTCGTCGAGTACACGGCCACCCGCGGCTACGACCTGCGATACGGCCAGTACGGGGATCCGGGCTCGGAGGCGCTGGGAGTCGTCCTTCGCGCCCAGCGCGCCGGAGACGTCGTACTGAGCCGGCCGGTGCTGGTCGCCCAGTCCTGGGCAGAACGCTGTTGTGATGTCTCTGAGGGTCGCATCCCCGAGGCGGAATGGCGCGATCGGCACTGGTAGCCGAGCGGCCGGACGGTGGCAGGCGAAGCCTCCTGCCAGGCCGTCAAAGCCGGCGGTTGAGGCTGTGGCGACCGGGTGTCCTGAGGGTGTTGCACGAGAAGTCGGCCGGTTCGACTTCTCACGTGTCCTCACCGGCGCCCAGGTGCGGCCGGGGTGGCCCCCGCGCCCGGGTGTCAGAACACCGGGGGCCGCCCCAGCCGGGTCATCCGCCAGACCGTGGCCCAGCGCATCGGGCGGCGGGGTGGGCACGGGGTGCGGACGCCCTCCAGGAAGCCGGAGTACCAGGCGCGCAGTCCGGCGGCGGGCGGGCGGCGGGAGAGGGTGTATACCGACCAGGAGGCGAGGTACGGCGGGACCAGGACGGCGGGCAGTCGGCGTTTGGCCGGCCAGACGCGGTCGCGGGCCGTCAGCCGGTAGTAGGCGGCGTGTCGGGCGGGCTCGGTCCGGGGGTGTTGGAGCAGGAGGTCGGCCCGGTAGCGGATCGACCAGCCGGCGTCGAGGACGCGCCAGGCGAAGTCCGTCTCCTCGTGGGCGTAGAAGAACCGCGAGGGGAAGCCGCCGACCCGGTCGATGGCGCTCATCCGGATCGCGTGGCCGCCGCCCAGGAAGGTGGTCACCTCGCCGGAGCGCAGGGCACCGGAGGAGCCCGGGCGCGGGAGGTGGCGGCGCTGGGTGTGCCCCGTCCCGTCGGCGACCCGGAAGCCGACGACGCCGAGGAGCCGCTCCCGCTCGAAGGCCTCCCGGACCAGCCGGAAGGTGTCGGTGCGGGGGAGCAGGCCGTCGTCGTCCAGGTTCACCACCACGTCCACGCCGCCGAGTTCGCGCAGTCGCCGGGCGCCGAGGTTGCGGCCGCCGGGGATGCCGAGGTTTTCCGGCAGTTCCACCGCGTCGACCCAGTCCGGGAGCGGCGGCAGCCGCACGCCCTGCCCGATCACCACGACCCGGGCGGCCTCGCCCTCCTGGGCGGCCACCGAGTCGAGGAGCGCGCCCAGCTCCCGGGGCCGGTCGCCCATCGTCAGTACCACCACGCCCAGCCTGAGGCCCATCCGCACCCGCTTCCGTCGAGGAATCCCGCAGATCCGGTGCAACGACCGGCCCGGCTCGGAGGTCACGTACGGATGGGAGCGAATGTTGGTACGGAGGCGAACGCCTGGAAGAAACCGTTCGTTCGGTTTTTCGGGTGCGGGAGGCGGTGCGCCGGAGGCCGATCCACCGGGGCGGCCGAGGCGTGCGGTCACCCACGGGGCGGTGGGGCCTGACGGGGTGTGGGGAGGGGGAGTGGTTGGCGGGATTCCTCGGCATCGTCTTGTCGGTCGTGGGTGGGGCGAAGCTAAGATACGGGGTGTTTGGTTTTGTTTTCCGGGAGCTCAGGGCGGGGTGGTTTCGGTGGTACGGCAGGAACGGGCGCTCCGGACACGTCGGCTGATCCTGGAGGCGGCGGCCTCGGTCTTCGACGAGTTCGGGTACGAGGGCGCGACCATCGGCGAGGTGGTCTCCCGGGCCGGTGTGACGCGCGGTGCGGTGTATTTCCATTTCGCCTCGAAGCGCGATCTGGCGCAGGGCGTGGTGGAGGAGCAGTTCGTCCAGGACGGAGTTCCCGAACGGAGCTGCAAGCTCCAGGAGTTCGTGGACACCGGGATGGTGGTGGCGTACCTGATGCCGCGTGACCCGCTGCTCAGCGCGGGTGCCCGGCTGTCGCTCGGGCAGGACCTCTTCGACGATCTGGGCGGCGGTGCCATCCCCGGCTGGATCAGCCGGTTCGAGGCGCTGCTGGTCGCGGCCGGCGAGCGCGGCGAGCTGCTCCCGCACGTCGTGCCGGCGGACACCGCGTGGCTGCTCGTCGCCGCGTGGACGGGGGTGCAGATCCAGTCCCAGAAGCTCTGCGGCCGGGCCGACCTGGAGCTGCGGGTGTCCGCGCTGTACCAGCACCTGATGCCGAGCATCGCGGTGCCGGGCGTGCTCGGCTCGCTGCAGATGGGGCCGAACCGCGGTGCCCAGGTGGTGGCCGAGGCGGCGGCGGCCCGTGCGGCGGCGGAGGGCGACTCGGAGGGCGGAGACCTCGACGGCGGTCCGGATGGTGCGGGCGGCGCCGTGCGCGCCGAGGTGCAGACGGAGGTCGGGGTGGGCTGACGGCGGCTCACCGCCCGACCCACCTGCGGGAATCCGGGTGGGCGAGGGCGGCGGGGGCGGGCGAATCGGCGGCGACGGGACCACGGGGGTCCGGCGCCGCCTTTGTTTTGCCCGGGCTCGGTCACACGGCGCGGCGGTGGCACTGCCGAGGGTGGCGGGCCGCAACGTCCGCGCAAAACAAACAGCACGTTCGGTTTTGTATTGACAAACCGCGCGTCCTGTTTTTCACTGGTAGCAGTTGACCCAGGGTGTCGACCCGGGTGCCGGCCGTGGCCGTGGAGGCTGCGGCGTTCCGTGTGATTGGGGTGGTCATCGTGGAAATTCGGGTGCTCGGGGCGCTGGACGTCCGGGTGTGCGGGATATCGGTGGTGCCGTCGGCGCCGAAGCCGCGGCAGGTGCTGGGACTGCTGGCGCTGCGGGCGGACCAGGTGGTGTCGGCCGGGGTGCTGGCCGACGAGCTGTGGTCCGGCCGTCCGCCGCGCAGTGCGCGCACCACCGTGCAGACGTACGTGCTCCAGCTGCGCGACCTCATCGACCGGGCGCTCGCGACGGCCGGTACGGCGCGGGGGGTGTCCTGCGCCAAGGATGTCCTGGTGACCTCGCCGGGCGGCTACATGCTCAACAGCGGCGGCGGACTGACGGACCTCCGGGAGTTCGAGCGCCTGGCCGGCACCGGCTACCGGGCGATGGACGGCGAGGACTACCCGGGGGCGGCCCGGCTGCTCGGCGAGGCGCTCGCGCTGTGGCGCGGGCCGGCCTTCGCGGACGTCCCGGTCGGCGGCCAACTCGCCGTCGAGGTCAGGCGGTTGGAGGAGACCCGGCTCTGCGCGCTGGACCAGCGGATCGAGGCCGACCTGCGCCTCGGCCGGCACCGGGTGCTGCTCGCCGAACTCACCGTCCTGGTCGACCGCTACCGCACCCACGAGAGCCTGCACGGCCAGTACATGGTCGCGCTGCACCGCTCCGGCCGCCGGGGCGAGGCGTTGGAGGCCTACCAGCGCCTGCGGAACACCCTGGTAAGGGAGTTGGGCATGGAGCCCTCGGTCGGACTGCGGCGGCTCCAGCGCTCCATCCTGCTCGCCGGTCCCGAGCGTGTGTCCGAGCGCGGGTTGGAGCGCGGGTCGGAGCGTGCGGCGGAGCGCGAGCCCGCCGGTGTGGCCGCCGGTGCGGCCGCCGGGCCGGAGGCGGCGGCCCGGTTCAGCCGGGCCGGCTGAACCGGCCGGTTGTCCGGGTCGTGGGCCGGGCCGTCCCGGTCGGTGTCGCATCGGCGGCACCGGCCGCGGACGGCCGTCGGAGGCCGCGGCGTCCGTCGTGGGGCGGCCGCGGTCTGGTCGGAACCTGCTTGTCGTTGTGAGGGGTTGTGGGACGGGTGGTCCAGGAGAGGTCGGAACGGACGCGCGGGCGGCTGGTGGAGGCGGGGGCGGCACTGTTCGACCGCCGCGGCTACGCCGGTGCCACCCTCGGCGAGATCGCCGCGGCCGCCGGGGTGACGAAGGGGGCGCTGTACTTCCACTTCGCCTCCAAGGAGGAGCTGGCCAGAGCGGTGTCCGCGCAGGCCGAACGCTCGCTGCGGTCGGCCTGCGCGGAGCTGCGCGCCGCGTCGTCCCCGCTCCAGGGGCTGATCGACGCGGGCTACTGGCTGGTCGAGGCCCTCGGGACGGACCCGGTGATCCGGGCGGCCTTCCGCCTGGGCCGTGAGGACGGCGGCTGGCAGGT
>NZ_LFVW01000644.1:0-6465 GCF_001182915.1 Kitasatospora sp. MY 5-36 | reverse complement strand
AGCCCGTCGCGCCGCAGCCCGTCCCGCCCGGCGCGGCCGCCGGGCCCACCGCCGTGCCCTCCCAGCTGCCCTCGCTGGACCTGCGCGGCTCCGCCACCCGGCCCGTCGTGGACCCGCAGGTCGCCCGCGAGCTCAAGCGCCAGGTCGCGGCCGAACTGCACCAGCAGATCACCCGGTTGACGCTCTCCTCCGGCTCCGAGCCGGACCGCGCCACCCGCCGCCAGCGCGGCCGGGCGCTGATCGAGGAGGCCGTCGCCCGGTGGTCCGACGCGTACGCCCAGACCCACGGCATCCCGCCAACCCGGGATCAGGACCGCGCCCTCGCCGAGGCCGTCTTCGACCTGCTGTTCCGGGCCGGCCGGCTCCAGCCCTACCTGGACGACCCGGAGATCGAGAACATCCTGATCAACGGCTGTGACGACGTCTGGGTCTCCAAGGTGCACCAACCCCTGCGCCAGGTACCGCCGGTGGCCGACAGCGACGCCGAACTCGTCGAACTGCTCCAGGACCTGGCCCGCCAGCACGGCGGCGGCGAGCGCAGCCTGTCCACCGCCAGCCCGACCCTCGCTCTGCGACTGGAGGGCGGCATGCGCCTCCAGGCGCTCACCGAGGTGACGCCCCGCCCGTACGTGGCGATCCGGCGCCACCGGGTGGCCTCCGCGACGCTCCCCGAGATGGTCGAACTCGGCACCCTGGACGCCACCTTGGCGGCCTTCCTGGCCGCCGCGATCCGGGCCCGGAAGAACGTGATGATCACCGGCACCCAGGGCGTCGGCAAGACCAGCCTGCTGCGCGCGATGGCCGCCGAGATCCCGCCGGACGAGCGGATCGGCACCCTGGAGTCGGAGTTCGAACTCTGGCTGCACACCCTCGGCCACCTGCGCCAGGTCGTCCCGATGGAGGCCCGCGAGGGCAACGGCGAGCGCGTCGAGGGGCGCCTGGCCGGGGAGTTGACCCTCGGCGACCTCATCCCGGCCGCGCTGCGGATGACGCTCTCCCGGATCATCGTCGGGGAGGTCCGCTCCGGCGAGGTCGTCCCGATGCTGCGGGTGATGACCAACGGCGAGGGCGGCTCGATGTGCACCCTGCACGCCCGCGGCCCGCACATGGTCGTCGACCGCATCGCCGAACTCTGCCTGGAGTACGGCTCGCACATGACCGACTCACTCGCCTACCGGCTCACCGCCAACGCCCTGGACCTCATCGTGCACGTCACCATGGTCGACGAGACCGCCGTCGGCGGCCGCCGGCACCGCTTCGTCTCCCACGTCCTGGAGGTCACCGGCCTCGGGGAGAGCGGCCGGCCCGCGCTGAACACCGTCTTCGGCCCCCGGCCGGACCTCGGCGAGCCGCGGGCCGTCCCGCACACCCCGCCGCAGTGCCTGGACGACCTGCGCCGGGCCGGCTTCGACGCCTCGCTGCTCGGTTCCCGGTACGGGAGTTGGGCCACCCCGCTGCAGCTGCGGATCGGCGGTGGCACCCGGTGATGCTGCTCTTCGCCCTGTGCGGGCTGGCGGTCGCGGGCGGCATGGTCGCCCTGGCGCTCTGGGCCCGCGGCAGTGAGCCCGTCGAGGAGGACGAGGCCGAGCGGGCGGTCAACCCGCTGGCCGGCCGGCTCCACGTGTTCTGGTACGGCGCGCCCGGGACGGCCGGGCACCGGATGGTGCGGCTGCGCCGCGTCCAGCTGCCGCTGGCGCTCGCCGGCGCGCCGCTGGCCTGGCTGTTCACCGGCATCCCGCTGACCGCGCTGCTGGTGCCGCTGGCCGTCTTCGGCCTGCCCTGGCTGTTCGACACCACCCGCCCGGACACCCACCGGATCGAGCGGCTGGAGGCGCTCTCCGAGTGGACCCAGCGGATCGCCGACGTGCTGCTGCTCGGGGTCGGCCTCAACCAGGCCATCGTCACCAGCCGGCGCACCGCCCCGGCCGCCCTGGAGGACGAGATCGGCGAGCTGGCCGCCCGGCTGCAGGCCCGCTGGCGGCCCGAGGAGGCGCTGCGCGCCTTCGCCGACAGCCTCGCCGACGCCACCGCCGACAAGGTGCTCGCCGCGCTCGTGCTGCGGGCCGGGGACAGCGGCCCCGGCCTGGCCCGCACGCTCTCCGACATGGCCGACTTGGTGCGCGAGGAGGT
This sequence comes from Kitasatospora sp. MY 5-36, assembly GCF_001182915.1. Classification (NCBI taxonomy): domain Bacteria; kingdom Bacillati; phylum Actinomycetota; class Actinomycetes; order Kitasatosporales; family Streptomycetaceae; genus Kitasatospora; species Kitasatospora sp. MY 5-36. The sequence goes on along the minus strand of NZ_LFVW01000644.1, from coordinate 4,335 downwards.
CCGCCAGCGCCGCGCCATCGAGGCCGACCGGGCCAAGCACCGGACCACCATCCGCTGGCTGGTCGGCATCATCGTGCTGGTCGTCACCGTCGGCTCCTTCAACACCGAATACACCCGGCCGTACGGGACCTTCCTCGGCCAGGTGGTGCTCGCCGTGGTCGCCGCCCTGTTCGTGGCGATCATCGCCTGGATGCGGGCGCTGGCCTCCCACCCGCCGGTGCCCCGGCTGCTGACGCCCGACCGGCGCAGCAGGAGCGGACGGCGGACCAGCGCCGCGCCGACCGGGCCGGAGCAGGCCGAGCAGCTCGGGGAGGTCCGATGATCTCCCCCTGGTCCGTGCTGGCCGGCGCCGCCGCGGCCGGCGGCCTCGCCCTCCTGGTCGCCGAACTGCGGCCGGCGCCACCGGACCTGCGCCAGGCGCTGGACCGGCTGCACGCCACCCCCGCCGACCGCGAGCAGGACCCGGACGAGCGGCCCCGCTGGTACGACCGGATCGGCGAGCGGTCCGTCCACCTGCGCGGGGTCTCCGTCCCGCGCCGCGAGCTCGCCCTGATCGGCCGCACCCCGGCCCGGTTCATGGTGCACAAGCTGCTGTTCTCCGCGCTCGGCCTGCTGCTGCCCGCCTACCTGGGCGCGATGGCCGTGCTGATGGGCGTCGGCCTGCCGTTCGCCCTGCCGCTGGTCGCCGGGCCGCTGCTGGCCGGACTGCTCTGGTTCGTCCCGGACGCCGTCGTGCGCGGCGAGGCCAAGGAGGCGCGCACCGAGTACCTGCACGGCATCGCCGCCTACCTGGAGCTCGTCGCGATGGAGCGGGCCGCCGACTGCGGCCCCGCCGAGGCGCTGCGCCGGGCCGCCGCGGTCGGGCGGGGCGCGGTGTTCCGGCGGATCCGCGACGCGCTGGAGCGCGCGGCCACCGACCGGCTCCCGCCGTGGGCCGGACTCGACGCGCTGGCCGAGGAGTTGGGGCTCAGCCCGCTCCAGGACGTGGCCGACATCATGCGGCTGTCCGGCAACGACGGCGCCGCCGTGTACGACACCCTGCGGGCCCGGGCCAAGGGCCTGCGCGGGGAACTGCTCGCCGAGGACCTCGCCCGCGCGAACGCCGACAGCGAGCGGATGGTCGCGCCCGGGGCCGCCCTGACCCTGCTGATGACCGTCCTGATCGTCTTCCCCGCGCTGCACCAGATGCTCAACTGACAGCCGTCCCAGAGCAGCCGACACCACACCACACCGCCACGTCCCTCCGGAGAGACCCGATGACCGTACGACTCGTCCAACTGGCAGACCGGGTGCTGCGCCCCGTCCTGCTACCGGTCCAGTTCGCACTCCTGCTGTTCACCCTGCGGCTCGGCCGGCTGCGGGCCGCCCGCGCGCGCGGCGACCGCGGTGCGATCAGCATCGAACTCGCCCTCGCCATCATCGCGTTGGTCTTCGTCGCGGGTGCCGTGGCGACCGCGCTCTACCTGCTGAAGGACAAGGTCGTCAAGAAGGTCGAGCAGGACCCGAACATGCCGGGTGCGGGCGGAGCGGGCGGCGCGGGCGGCGCCACCCCGTGATGCGTGCCGCTCTCCGCCGCAGGGGCGACCGGGGGTCGATGAGCGTGAGCCTCGCCATCGTCTTCCCGGTCGTCCTGCTGCTCGTCCTGCTCGTCGTCCAGGCCGCGCTGTGGTGGTACGACCGGCAGGTCGCGCTCACGGCCGCCCGCGAGGGCGTGGACGCCGGACGGGTGCAGGGCAGCGCGACGGACGGCGAGAAGAACGAGGCGGCCCAGCGGCAGGCCCGCGACTTCCTCGACCGGCAGGGCGTGCACGGGTACACGGTGCGGACCGACGGCAGCACGGCGCAGACCATCCGGGTCACCGTGCGGCTGACCCCGCCGCTGCTGATACCCGGGCTCAAGGCGCCCGACATCACCCAGTTCGCCGAGGCGCCCCGCGAGCGCTTCGTACCGCCGGCGGTGACACCGTGACGGACGCGCTGCGGACACCGGGCCCACGGCGGCGGTGGTCGGGGCTCCGGTCGCGACCGCGCAGGCCGGACCGGGGCGGGATCGCGATCGAGGCGGCGATCGTCGTGCCGGGGGTGGTCGGGCTGGTCCTGCTGGCCGTCGCCGCCGGACGGGTGCAGACCACGGCCGGCACCGTGGAGGCCGCCGCCCGGGCCGGGGCCCGGACCGCCTCCCTGCAGCGCAGCGTGGACGGGATGGACCAGCCGGCCAGGGACTCCGCCCTCGCGACGCTGCGCCAGCAGGGCGTGTGGTGCCGCGACGGGGACGTGCGGGTCGGCAAGGGGGAGCTGAACCTGCCCGGCGGACCGGTCACGACCGTCACCGTCACGGTGGTCTGCGACGTGGAGCTGGCCGACCTGCTCGGCGGACCGTCCGGGATACCCGTGACGAAGCACCTCGTCGGCGAGTTCACCTCGGTGGTGGACCGTTACCGGGGCACATGACAGCGCGCGGCGCCGTCACCGGGAAGACAGGGGATTGGAGACGGCCCGTGCGGGGGAGACGCAAGCGGAGAGCGCTCGGGGGATGGCGGAACGGTACCGAGCGGCGCCCGGTGGGGGCCGGTGGGGAGAGCGTCGTGCGAAGTGGGGGGAGGGGACGGAAGTGGTGAGCCGTCTGCGGCGACGGCTGTCGGCGCGCCGGTCCGACCGGGGCGCGGTGGCCCTCTTCGTGGCGATCTGCGCGGCCTACGTCGTGCTCGTCATCGCCCTGGTGATCGACGCCGGCGGCCGGCTGCGGGTCGCCGAGCGGACCGACGCCTACGCCCTGGAGGCCGCGCGGGTCGGCGGCCAGCAGCTCGACCGGGCGGCCGTCCTCCAGGGCAAGGGCTTCAAGGTCCAGGAGAAGTACGTGCGGGACGCCGCCGACGCCTACCTGGGCCTGTACGGCCTGCGGGCGGGCGGCATCGAGTTCTCCGGTGACGGCAGGGTCGTCACCGTCACCGTGCAGGCCGACTACCGCCCGGTCCTGCTGGGCGCCCTCGGGGAGCGGAAGGTTACGGGCAAGGGCAGTGCGACCCTCGTCCACGGAGTAGAGAAAGCGGAGACCGACTGATGGCCGCGCCACGTGCCAAGGACCAGGCCCGTACCGCCCAGGCCCGAAACGGCCAGGCCCCCAACGGCCGGGCCGGGACGTCCCATCGGGCCGGCGGTGCCCGAAGGCCCGCCGCCCCGGCGCCCCGACCACCCCGCGGCCGCGGCCGCGCCGTGATCACCGCGCTCGGCGCGCTGGTCGCCCTGCTCGCGCTGCTGTTCGGCGTCCCCGCGCTGCTGCTGTACGGCACCGACGCGGTCGCCGGGATGGGCGAGGTCGCCTCGGGCGGGGTGGGCGAGGCGCTCACCAGTCCGGACGACGGAAGCCTGTTCCTCTGGGCGCTGGTGGTGGTCGGCTGGATCGCCTGGGCCTGCTTCGCGCTCTCCGTCCTGCTGGAGATCCCGGCCCAGCTGCGCGGCCGGATCGCCCGCCGCATCCCGGCCTTCGGCTGGAGCCAGCGGCTCGCCGCCGGGCTGGTCGGCTCGGTGCTCGCCCTGCTCCCGGTGGCCGGCTCGGCCTTCGCGGCCGTCCCCGAGCCGAACCACAGCCCGGTCGTCCAGGCGCAGTTGACGCCGGGCGTGCAGCGCGCCGCACTGCCCGCGGCGCAGGCCGCGCCGGCCCTGACCCCGGCCGCCGAGCAGCAGAGCACGTACACCGTCCGGGACGCCCGGCCGGCCGACAGCCTGTGGTCCATCGCCGAGCGCCAACTGGGCTCGGGGGAACGCTGGGTGGAGATCGCCAAGCTCAACGACGGCCGGATGATGGGCGATTCGGGCATCCGCTTCGACGCCGACCGGCCGATCCAGCCCGGCTGGGAGCTGCTGATGCCGGCGGACGCCAAGCCGGACGAGGCGAGGACGCCGGCGCCGCCCGCCCCGGCCCCCTCGGGCGACCCGGCGCAGGGCGCGCCGCAGGAGACGCCGCAGAGCGCTCCGCAGTCCGGGACGGAGGCCGGTGGGCCCGGTGGCGCGGGCGGTGCGGCCGGCTCCGGCGGGCAGCGGACCGTCACCGTCCAGACCGGGGAGAGCCTGTCGGCCATCGCCCAGCGGGAGCTGGGGGACGGGGAGCAGTGGCCCAAGCTGTTCGAGGCGAACAAGGGGGCGCAGGCCCCGGACGGGACGCAGCTGACCGACCCGGACGTGGTGGTGCCGGGGATGGTGCTCACCGTTCCGGGGGCGGGGGGTGCCGCACCGGCGCCCGCACCGGCTCCCGCTGACCAGACTCCGGCCGACCAGGCCCCGGCCCCCGCGCCGGCCCCCGCCGACCAGGCTCCGGCGCCGGGTGCTCCCGCGCCG
>NZ_LFVW01000643.1:0-321 GCF_001182915.1 Kitasatospora sp. MY 5-36 | reverse complement strand
GTGGTTGCGGCGGGAGCCGGTTCGGCGGGGGCCGCCTCCAGGACGACATGGGCGTTGGTGCCGCCGATGCCGAAGCCCGACACGCCCGCGCGGGGCGGGTGCGCGGTCTCCGGCCACGGGGTCGGCTCCGTCAGCAGCCGCACCGCGCCGTCCCCCCAGTCGACGGCCGGCGTGGGCTCGGTGATGTGCAGCGACTCGGGGAGCGTGCGGTGCCGCAGGGCGAGGACCGTCTTGATGACGCCCGCGACGCCCGCCGCCGCGAGGGTGTGGCCGAGGTTGGACTTCACCGAGCCGACCAGCAGCGGGCGTCCGTGCGCCCGG
>NZ_LFVW01000642.1:0-6087 GCF_001182915.1 Kitasatospora sp. MY 5-36 | reverse complement strand
AGCCGGGTGCCGGTGCCGTGCGCCTCGACGGCGTCGATGTCCGCGGGGGCCAGCTCCGCGTCGGCGAGCGCGGCGTGGATGACCGCGCGCTGGGCCTCGCCGTTCGGGGCCGTCAGGCTGTGGCTGGCGCCGTCGGAGTTGACGGCCGAGCCGCGGACCACCGCCAGTACCCGGTGGCCCAGGCGCCGCGCCCGCTCCAGCCGTTCCAGCACGAGCACGCCGGCCCCCTCGGACCAGGCCACGCCGTCCGCGTCCGCGGAGAAGGGCTTGCAGCGGGCGTCCGGGGCCAGACCGCCCAGCGCGCTGAACGCGACGTGGTAGCCGGGCGTCGTCATCACCGTCACCCCGCCCGCCAGCGCCAGTTCGCACTCACCGCCGCGCAGCCCCTCGACGGCGAGGTGCAGCGCCACCAGCGAGCTGGAGGCCGAGGTGTCGACGGTGAGGACGGGGCCGTTGAGGCCGAGGGTGTGGGCCAGCCGCCCGCTGATGACGCTCGGGGCGGTACCGGTGAACAGCACGCCGGCGAGGTCGGCGGGCGCCTCGTGCAGCGGGGGCCCGTACGGCCGGGCCTCGGCGCCGAGGAACACCCCGGTGCGGGAGCCCCGCAGGGTGGTCGGGTCGATGCGGGCGTGCTCCAGGGCCTCCCAGCCCACCTCCAGGGCGAGCCGCTGCTGCGGGTCCATGGCGTCGGCCTCGCGCGGGGAGAGGTCGAAGAAGGCGGCGTCGAAGCGGGTCGCGCTGTCGAGGAACCCGCCGCGGTCGGTGGCGCAGCGCCCGTCGCGGCGCAGCGCGTCGAGGTCCCAGCCGCGGTCGGTGGGGAAGGGGCCCGCGACAGTGCGGCGGTCGACGAGGGCCTGCCACAGGTCCTCGGGCGAGTCGATGCCGCCGGGGTAGCGGCAGGCCATGCCGATGACGGCCAGGGGCTCGGCGGTCATGCGCCGGCTCCGCCCGTGGAACCCGCGGAACCCGTGGAGGCCACGGGGCCGAGGGCGGGGGCGTCGACGCGCACGGTGGTGGGGGCCGGGCGGCGGTCCGCCACCAGGTGCCGGAACTCGATGCCCGCACGCCCGGAGCCGGCCGCCCCGGCGTCGGCATCGGCATCGGCAGAGCGCAGTTCGGCGAGGCAGTCGCACGCCGCGTCGGTGAACCCGGCGAACCGGTAGGCGATCTCCATCATCCGGTTGCGGTCGGTGCGGCGGAAGTCGGCGGCCAGGTGGACCCCGGCCGCCGCCGCCTCGCCGATCAGCCAGTCCAGCAGGACGGCGCCCGCGCCGAAGGACACCACCCGGCAGGAGGTGGCCAGCAGCTTCAGGTGCCAGACCCGCTCGTGGTAGCCGACGAGCAGCACGCCGACGGCGCCGTGCGGGCCGAAGCGGTCGGTGAGGGAGACGGTGAGGACCTCGTGCTCCGGATCGGCGATCAGGGCCCGCAGATCGACGTCGGAGTAGTAGACGCCGGTGGCGTTCATCTGGCTGGTGCGGAGGGTGAGTTCCTCGACCCGGGAGAGGTCGGCGTCGTCGGCCCGCTTGATCTCCATGACCAGGTCCAGCGAGCGGAGGAAGGCCTCGTCGGGGCCGGTGAACTCCTCGCGCTCGGCGGTCCGGCGGAAGCCCGCCTGGTACATGCTGCGGCGGCGGGCGGCGTCGACGGTGACGACGGCCGGGCTGAACTCGGGGAGGCCGGTCAGCTCCGCGGCCAGCGCCGCGTCGAAGCAGCGGACCTCGGGGTGGTGGTGGGCGACCTCGGCGCGCTCGGCCGGCTGGTCGTCGATGAAGGCGACCGTCTTCAGGGCGAAGTTCAGCCCGTCCGCGATCTCCTTGACCGACCGGGACTTGGGATGCCAGCCGATCCGCGGCAGGACGAAGTACTCGGCGACGCCGAGGGCCTCCAGCTGCTGCCAGGCGTGGTCGTGGTCGTTCTTGCTGGCCACGGCCTGGAGGATGCCCCGGGCGTCGAGTTCGACGATGGTGCGGCGGATCTCCTCGGGCAGCACCACCTCGTGGTCCTCCAGGAGGGTGCCCCGCCACAGGGTGTTGTCCAGGTCCCAGACCAGGCACTTGACGAGGGTGGGTGCGTCGGACACGGGGGCGCTCCTTCGATTTCCGTTCGTTGCCGTGTTCGTGGTGCGTGTGGTGCGTTTCGTGCTGACGGTGCGTCGTGCCCGTGCGGGGCGGCGGGCGGCTCAGAGCCGGTCGAGGGCGTGCCGGGCGAGGATCAACTGCGAGATCTCGGTGCTGCCTTCGATCAGTTCCATCGCCTTGGCGTCCCGGTAGGCCCGGGCCACCACGTGGCCGTCGGTGAAGCCCCGCGAGGCGAGCACCTGGACGGCCGTCGCGGCGCCGCGGGTCGCGTGGGTGGCGGCGACCTGCTTGGCCAGCACCGCCGTCACCGCCGCGTCCGGGGCGGTGCGGTCCCACTGCTCGGCGGCGTGCCGGCAGACCTGGGTGGCGATCCGCTCCGAGGTGTAGAGCTCGGCGATGTGCCGGGCCACCAGCTGGTGCTCGCCGATCGGGCCGCCGCCCTGCTCGCGGGTGCGGGCCTCCCCGACGGCGGCCGTGAGGCAGGCGCGCAGGATGCCGACGCAGCCCCAGGCCACCGACATCCGGCCGTAGGACAGGCCGACCGTGAACAGCAGCGCGAGCGGCTGGCGCCCGCCGCCGAGCACGGCGTCGGCCGGGATCCGGACGTCGTCGAGCACGATGCGGCAGTGCGTGGCGGCGCGGCAGCCGAGCGGGGCCGCGACGGGCTCGATGCGGACGCCGGGGGCGTCCGTCGGCACCATCGCGGCGGCGCCGTCCGGACCGTCGCCGTAGCGGCCGACGACCATGACGAGGTCGGCGTAGGCGGCCCCGGTGATCCACATCTTCTCGCCGGAGACGATCAGGTCGCCGCTGCCGTCCTCGGCCGGACGGATGCGGGTGGTCATGCCGCTGAGGTCGGAGCCCGCGCCCGGCTCGCTGAAGCCCACGCAGGCGAGCCGGCCGCTCGTCAGCTGCCCGAGGTAGCCCCGGCGCTGCTCGCGGTCGCCGAAGCGGCGGACGACCGCCGCGGCGATCCCCTGGACCGTCATCACGCTGCGCAGCGAGCTGCACAGGGCGCCGACGTGGGCGGTGAGTTCGCCGTTCTCCTGGCCGGTGCGGCCGGGCCCGCCGAAGCGGGCCGGCACCTCGGCGCACAGCACGCCCATCGCGCCGAGCTCGCGCAGCAGCTCGACGGGGATCCGGCCGGCCGCGTCCCAGGCGGCCGGCCCGTCGCCGACCAGGGCGTCGATCGCGGCGGTGTCGAAGCCCGTCCCGCCCGTACCCGTGGCGCCCGTGGCGGCCGTACCCGTGGCCCCGCCGCTCATGCGTCCCCGGTCTCGCGCAGGCGCAGCACCATGGCCGCCATGGCGCGGATGCTGCGGAAGTTGTCCCGGTTCAGCTCGGCGCCGACGATCTCGATGTCGTACTCGTCCTCCAGGAACACCACCAGTTCCATGGCGAACATCGAGGAGATCGCGCCGGTGGCGAAGAGGTCCTGCTCGACCTCGGGTTCGGCGCCGGTGTGTCCGACGAGGAAGGCGCTCAGCGCCTGCTCGACGGCGGTCGTCCCGGCAGCGGCGTTCGCGGTGGTCATGTGTCCGTACCTTTCGTAGTTCCGTGCTGGCCGTTCGGGGGGAGCCCGGTGCTCAGCCGTACGTGTAGAAGCCCCGGCCGGACTTGCGGCCGTGGTGCCCGTCGCGGACCTTCCTGAGCATCAGCTCACAGGGGTCGCACTCAGGGTCGCCGGTGCGCTCGTGCAGGACCCGCAGGGAGTCGACGAGGTTGTCGATGCCGATCAGGTCGGCGGTGCGCAGCGGTCCGGTGGTGTGGCCGAGGCAGCCTTCCAGCAGCCCGTCCACCGTCTCGGCGGAGGCGACGCCCTCCTGGACGAGCATCGCCGCCCGGTTGATCAGCGGGTGCAGCAGCCGGTTGACGACGAAGCCCGGTGCGTCGTTGACCACCAGCGCCGTACGGCCGAGCGCGGTCAGCAGCGAGGTGACGGCGGTCATCGTGGCGTCACCGGTGGCCCGGCCGCGGATCACCTCGACCATGGTGATCAGGTAGGCGGGGTTCATGAAGTGCACGCCGACGAGTTCGTCGCCGCGCGCCACCCAGCCCGCCATCTCGTCGATGGGGATGCACGAGGTGTTGGAGATCAGCAGGGTGCCGGGGGCGACCAGCCCGGAGACCTCGGTCAGCACCTCGCGCTTGACCTCGGCGACCTCCACGACGGCCTCGACGACGGCGGTCGCGTCGGCGATGTCGGCCGGCGCGGTGGTGGTGGCCAGCGTGCCGTGGGCGCGGCCCGCGGGGAGGGCCTCCAGCAGCTGGGCGTGCTTCAGCTTGCGGCGGATCGCCGTCCGGGCCGTGGCCAGGGTCGGCTCGTCGACGTCGACGAGGGTGACGTCGACGCCGTGGCCGAGGGCGAGGGCGGCGATGTTGGTGCCCATGACGCCGCCGCCGATGACGGCGAGGCGGTGCTGTTCGTGACGGTCAGTCATCGTGTCCCTCCCGGGTGGTGGTGAAGTGCTCGTCGAGCCAGGAGTCGACGGCCCGCGCGGTGGTCCCGGCGTGGGCGCCGATCATGGTGAAGTGGTCGCCCGGAACGGTCACCGGGGTGAGGTCGCCGGAGAGGTCCCACGGGAGGCGGACGGCGCCGTCCCCGCCCTCGGGGCCGCCCGGCTCGCCGCCGTGGCGGAGCAGCAGGGTCGGCAGGTCCGCGGTGTACGGGACGTGGCCGCGCCAGTCCTGGACGTAGTAGTGGGCGAGCGCGGTCAGCCAGTCGTCCCCGCCGATGCCGCCCGCGTCGACGCCCCCGGGGTTGCCCAGGAGCACGGCGGCCGGCAGGGTGCCGATGATCTCGTCGGGGGCACCGGCCGACTGCGGGGCGAAGCTGTCCAGCAGCACCAGCGCGGCGGGGCCCCGGCCCAGTTCGGCGAGGCGGGCGGCGAGGGCCTGCGCGACCAGCCCGCCGGAGGAGTAGCCGACGAGGACGAACGGGCCGGCCTCCGGAGCGGTCTCCGGGGCGGCGAGCACCGTCCGGACGCACAGGTCGAGCAGCGCGTCCGGGTCGGCGGCCAGCGGCTCCCCCGCCGTGTAGCCGGGGATCACCGCGGAGAGGACGTGCCGGGGGCGGCGCAGGCCCTGCACCACCCGGACGAACTCCTGGGCGTCGCCCGCGCCGAACGACGGCAGGCAGACGAGCGTCGGCCCGACCGTGTCCGCGGACCGGCGGGTGAGCGGGACCAGGGGCGGGACGCCCGCCAGCTCGTCCGCACCGGCGAAGCGGGGCCGGAACCGGGCCAGCCCGGCGATCATCCGTACGGCGTCGGCCCCCTGGCCGAGGCTGTTCGCCCGCAGGTACAGGGCGGCCAGCGTCTCGGCGGCCGGTGTCCCGGCGGCTCCGGCCCGCTCCGTGCCGTCCGTGGATTCCGGCGCGGCGGCCAGCGCGAAGCGGGGCGCGGCCCGCTCCGGTCCGCCGTCCTGGCGCACCGGTCCGTCGGCGAGCCGCTCCCGCAGGTACGCGGCCGTCAGGGCGGGGGTGGGGTGGTCGAAGACCAGCGGACCGCTCAGCCGCAGACCGGTGGCCCCGGCGAGTCGCTTGCGCAGCTCCAGGGCGCTCAGCGAGGTGAACCCCTGCTCCAGGAACGTGGCGTCCGGGTCGACGGCCGCCGCGTCCGGGTGGCCGAGCGCGGCGGCGGCGTGCTCCCGGACCAGCTCCAGCAGGACCGCCTCCCGCTCCCGCGCCGACCGCGCCCCGCCGAGCCGGGCGGACAGCCGGACGGCGGCGGACGACCGCCGCACACCGGCGCCGTCGTCGCCCGCGAACCCGTCCCCGTCCCCGTCCCCCTGCTCCAGGACCCGGAGGGCGTCGGGAAGCGCGGACAGCAGCGGGCTCGGCCGGTGCAGCGTGTACAGCGGCACGAACCGCGCCCAGTCGACGTCGGCGACCACGAGCAGCGTCTCGTCGTCGTCCAGCGCCTGGGCGAGGCCCTCGATGCCGCGCTCGGGAGCCATCGTCCGCAGACCGTAGGCGCTCAGCTGCTCACCCGCCTCCCCCGCGCCC
>NZ_LFVW01000063.1:0-31191 GCF_001182915.1 Kitasatospora sp. MY 5-36 | reverse complement strand
GGAGGGTGGCCCCGAGGGGGCGCGTGCGGGTCGGCTTCACTCCCGCAGAATTGGTCTAGTTCACGGTCTAGACCACTGTTTCGGTCTCACGACGGGTCGGGGTGCGCTACCCTCGGAGGGTGAGCAACGGTCTCCAGTGTATCAGTCCTCGGGCGTCAGGTGATCCCGCCGGAAGTGGGGTCCGGACCCGTGCTTTTCGGGCGTTCGCCGGAATTAGCGGCCGGGAACTGATATCCTGCCGGATAGTCGCTTCTGTCGCGCGCTATATCCGGTCGCCTCGATTCTCGGGCCGGTCCGTCGAATGTATCAGTAGGGCACTGTCAGCATTTCCCGCGTGGTCCCTGGTGTGGGTCCGGGAATGGGTGAGGGGAGACACGTCTTCGTGAACGTTGTAAAGCCTGGCTTGAAGGCCGCTCAGGCAGCCGCCGGCATCTCGCTGCGCGGGCACCAGGAGGAGGCGCTGGAGGCCATCGTGCGGGGCCTCACCCCCCGTCCGGGGCACCCGGCTCCGAACGGGCTGCGGGTGACGGTGCAGATGGCCACCGGCTCCGGCAAGAGCTACGTCGGTGCTGCGGCCGGCCAGAAGCTCGTCCCGCGCGGGACGGTGCTGGTGGTCGTGCCCACGCTGGACCTGCTGGTGCAGATGGTCGGCGCCTGGCGGGCGGCCGGGCGTTCCGGGGACATGCACGCCGTCTGCTCGCTGGTCGACTCGGAGCTGCCGTTCGGGGTGATGGCGAGCACCAGCCCGCGGATGATCGGCATGTGGCTGGCGAACGCCGCGAAGCGCCGCCGGCCGACCACCCTGTTCGCCACCTACACGTCCGTGGGCGCGGTCGCCGACGCCTACGAGTACTGGGCCGAGCGCCGGGGCGAGCTGCTGCCCCCGCTGGGCCTGATGGTCTGTGACGAGGCGCACCGGTCCTCCGGCAGTGTCGAGAAGACCTGGACGGTGGTGCACGACCAGGCCGCCATCCCGGCGGAGCGCCGGCTCTACATGACGGCGACCCCCCGGATCTGGGCGCCGCCGAAGCGTCCGGTGAAGGGCCGTGAGGGGGCCTACCAGCCGCTGCCGGAGGAACTGGCGGTGTCCATGGACGACCAGCGGATCTACGGCCCGCACGTGTACTCCCTGGGCCTCGCGGAGGCCATCGACAGGAAGTTGCTCGCCCCGTTCGAGATCGTGGTCCTGGAGCTGCGCGACCCGCTCGGCGACCGGGCCGCGGCCGAGGCACAGGGCGTGCCGTGGGGGCCGGGTGTCGGCGAGGCCGAGGACGGGAGCGAGGACGAGGTGCCGGCCGCGCGGATCGCGGCCATCCAGGCCGGGCTGCTCAAGACCGTGGTGGAGCGCGACCTCCGGCGGTGTATCACGTTCCACAGCCGAACGATCGAGGTGCGGTATTTCTCGGAGACGCTGAATCAGACGGTCGAGAAGCTGCACTTCGAGAACCCGCAGAAATACCCGCCCGAGGTCTGGGCGCAGTGGCTCTCCGGTGAGCACGAGGTCGACTACCGGAAGGAGCTGATCGGCGACTTCGGAAAGGGCGAGGAGGATGACGGGCTCAGGTACCGGATTTTCAGCAACTGCAAGGTCCTGGGTGAGGGCGTCGACATGCCAAATGCTGATTCGGTTCTTCTGCAGGGCCGGGGCAGCATGGTGGATATCGTCCAGGCCATCGGCCGGGCCCTGCGCATGCAGCCGGGAGAAGGAAAGACGGCCAGCCTGATCGTGCCGGTCTTCCTCAAGCCCGGAGAGGAGCCCGGGGACATTCTGGAGTCGGACTCCTACGGCCCGCTGGTCAAGATCCTGACCGCTTTGCGCAGCCACGACGCCAAGGTGGTCGAGGCTCTCGCGGTGCCGCAGAAGTCCGGCAGGCGGACCAAGGGGCGCAGCGCCGAGGCTGCTGTCGGGCCTGGTGAGAGCATGGTCGGGGCGGGTGGTGGTGGGGCTTTCACGCTGCCGGTGCGGTTCCAGGCTCCGGTGGACGAGAACGTGCTCGCGCTGTTCATCGCCTCGCGGGTGCTGGTCGGGGAGACGCAGTTGTGGCGTGAGGGGATCGGTCACGCCCGGAAATGGTTTGAGGAGACCGGCGGGCTTGACGTTCCCTATTCGGCACTGGTCGGGGAGAACGGTAATTATCCGCTGGGAAAGTGGTTGTCGGACCGGCGTGGCGAGAATGCGAATGGTGAGTTGGCGCCATACCGGGTGGAGATGCTGGACGCGCTCGGCATGATCTGGTCCGTGAGCGACGCGCGGTTCGAGGCTGGCCTGGACTGGGCCCGGGTGTGGGCGAAGGGCCACGGCGGGAGCCTGGCGGCGCCGGCGCGGGCCTCGGTCGGCGGGTACGCGATCGGGACGTGGCTCTCGGAGCTGCGGGCTGCGGCGCAGGTGCCGGCGGGCGAGCCGGGGGCGCTGGCGCCGGAGCGGCGGCGGGCGCTGGAGGAGATCGACCCGTGGTGGTGCCCGGTGTGGCCGGTGACCTGGCAGCGCGCCTACGCGACCGCCCGGATGTGGTGGCTGGACACCGACGGCCTGGTCGACTGGCCCCGGCTGCCCGCGGACACGGTGTTCGAGGGCGAGCAGCTCGGCCGCTGGGTGCAGGCGCAGCGGGCCGGCTGGCCAGACCTGGAGGAGGACCAGCGGGACCTGCTAACCGCGATCGGCATCGAGGCCGACCCGGAGCTGGTGGCCGCCAAGGCCGCCGCCGAGGCGAAGCCGAAGGTGTCCCGCGGCGACAGGTTCGCCCAGGGCGTCGCCGCACTCGCCCAGTTCGTCGAGCGGGAGCGACACCCCCGGGTGCCCCGCCCGCACAAGGAGCCGGTGGAGGCCGTGGAGGCCGGCCCCGGTGGCGAGGAGCAGGTGGTGGTGTCGCACTTCGCGCTGGGTACCTGGCTCAACAACCAGAAGGCACGCCGAGCGAAGCTCACGCCGCAGCAGCTCGCGCAGCTCGCCGAGCACGGCGTCGAGTGGGCGTAGCAGGCCGTCCCGGCCGGGCTGACGTCGTGGGCTGGCGGTAGGCCGCCGGGGCTCTGAGGAAGCGTGGGAGGCCGTCTCCCTGCGGATGACGGCCTCCCGCGTTCGCCTCGTTGGTCAGCTGGTGCTCAGGGCTCCCAGTGACCAGGCGACGATCTGGTCGAGGCGGCCTCGCCAGGGGTGAGGATTGCCATGCGGGATCAACTCGTTCGCGCTGAGGTACTGAGCCTTGGTGAGGTGGATGAACTGGGGTTCGGCGTCGTCGTCCGTCTCCCCGTCGTCATCCGTCTCCTGGTTCTCCTCCTCGTTCTCGGCGGTCTTGGTCGCCAGCGATTCCGCCAGGTTCTCGAACACCTCGTCAAAGAACGCGGCGGCGGGTGTTCCTTCGAGCTGCCGACGGTAGTCGTTGGCCCACTCACGGCCTGAGACCAGGTTGCCGATCACCACACCACCTGTGGTGGTCAGGGTGACGCTGACGGAGAAGTCCAGCTTCTCAACGGACCGGATGAGGCCTACCAGGACCGGATCGGATTTCAGAGCGCTCATCCCTGCATCGTAGGCGCCGGGTCCGACACAGGCCGGCCTGCTTGTAGAAGCACGGTCAGTCTCCGCCAGGTCTCCGGGCGTCCGCCATCTTCGCGGTGAGGGCGTCCTGAAGTGTGTGCAGGCGGCCGTGCGTTCAGCGCTCGTCCGGCTCGCCCAGGCTCCAGCCGCTGACCGCCGAGGCCGGCCCGCGCAGGCTGTCCGGCGGCGTCGGGGCGGTCCGGGTGGTCCGGCCCGGACGGACGTTGACGTCCTTCTTCAGGTACAGGAACCGCGGATTCGGCGCCCGTGGCACAGTTCGCGAGCGCGGCGGCCGGCCGCCAGCCGATCTGTGTCCGGAAGAGCTCATGGTGTCGGTGGACAGGAGCACAATGTTGCGTAGGTAACCCTTTCAGCCCATTGGGAGCAGAATGGACAGACGCCTTATCCAGACCGCGGTTGTCGGATCCCCGTACTCCGACGAACCGGCGATCTGCCCGGAGGACCCGGACGAGCTGACCGCCTTCCTCAAGGAGCACGCCGGGGCCACCTGGTGGTGCGGCGTGAACCTGCCGGGCGGCTGCGGCCGCCAGCTGATGACCCGCCTGTGCCACGACAAGATCTGCCACTTCGCGCACTACCGTGCCGTTGGGGACGACCGCGGCACGCCGTGCGGGCGCCTGGCCCGCGGCAAGGACGGCGCGGACCACCTGTTCATGAAGGCCGACCTCGCGGCCTGGCTGAAGGCGCAGGGCATCGGCGTCACCTTCGACTTCCCCGAGCCCCGGGGCTCCGCCATCGTCTCCGACCTCGCCGACGGCCGCCGCCTCCTGGTCCACCTCGACAGGACCCAGCCCGTGAAGTGGGACGATGTCGAGGTCACCGAGTTCCTCCTCGGCACCGGGGTCCTGATTCCCCCAGACCGCCTCACCGCCCGCGGCTATGTCCACCGCATCCGCTACGAGGGAGAGCGGGACGGCCGCCGACCGCTGATCATCGGCACCCAGAGGCCCGACCGGACCGACTGGTCCGACCTGCGCACCCTCATCCTCACCGCGCAGGGCTTCGCCCCGGCCGACCGCCCCGAGACGTCCCCGGCCGAGCAGGCCGCCACCGACGGCCCCGCGTCGCCGGGGCACGCGGGTGAGCGGCGGGCGATCGTCACGGTGACTCGCTCCGACACCGCGGCAGCTACCGCCGCCCGCAACCACGAGGTGGCCCAGGCCGCCGTCCGGAACCTCAGCTGGGCCGGTCCGGAGCGGCTCCGCGACGCCCTGGCCACGGTCGAGGAGCTGCTCACCCAGGACCAGAGCGTGGAAGACCGCCGGAACCTGGGCGAGGCCTTGACCGCTGGCCGGCGGCGGCTCACCCTGCAGACCCGCCGCCGCACCGAGGTGATGGTCCGGCTGCGCCGGGCCGAGCCCGGCACGCTTTCCCGGGAGCTCCTGGAGGAGGCCCGGCAGCTGACCTCGGATCCCGGCGCCTCGGAAGAGGACCGCGCGCTGGTGGCCGAACTGAGCGATCAGTACCGCGTCGAAGCCGAGCAGCGCCTCGCGGATGCGCGGCGGCAGCGGATTCTGGCCGCGCAGCGGGAGCAGGAAGCGCTCCAGCAGCAGCGGGCCGAGCTCCGCCAGCGCCAGGATGAGGCCCGGGCCGAGCTGGAGGCCGCCCAGCAGGGGACGAGGGGCGCTTCCCCGGCCGTGCCCCGGCG
Source organism: Kitasatospora sp. MY 5-36 (assembly GCF_001182915.1). Classification (NCBI taxonomy): domain Bacteria; kingdom Bacillati; phylum Actinomycetota; class Actinomycetes; order Kitasatosporales; family Streptomycetaceae; genus Kitasatospora; species Kitasatospora sp. MY 5-36. The sequence continues at coordinate 25,987 of NZ_LFVW01000063.1, read as the reverse complement.
GCGCGAGGCACCGAAGGCGGCCGCTGAGTACGCCGAACTCGCCAAGCCCCTGCTCGGCGCGCTGAAGAAGGCAGCCCGGGAAGGGGAGACCCGCACCTGGGAGTCCGTTGCCGACCGGACCGGCACCAAGCGCCTGCGGCAGCTCGGCCACCCGGCGAGGGTCGAGGTCCTCGTGATCGCTGAGAGCGGGACCCCCGCCCACCGGCCACTGTGGTCGGTCGTCTTGGCCGCCGGCGGCGGCCAAGAGGCACTCGCGATCCACCGTGCCGTCTGCGAACGGCTGCAACGCCCCCTACCCGACGCCGACGAGGCCCTCCGTACGCGCCTCGACGAGGAGCGGACCATCCTCCAGCACGGCTGGTAGGGCTCACGATGTCCGGGGTTCCCCAAAACAAGGGGACCCGGGCATCGGCCACCGCACGTAGACCCGGCCCCGCACCGGGCAGTTGGAAGCCTTGGGCGTCGGCTGGTAGGCGAGGTCGGGCCGGGGTGGTGTCGTGACGGTGCCTGCGGCGCAGCGTCGGCCCGCCCGGACGCGCCGCGTCAGGCCGGGGCGGAGGGGACAGGCCTGACGGCGGCGGCCAGGCGGGGGCGAGCCGAGGCCGGCGAGGGCGGGCCGGCCGGCGGGGGCGAGCTGGCCGGCCGGGCAGTGGCACTAGAGCGACACTCCGAGGCGCGCCCACTGCGCGTGGACCTCATCGAGCGCCGTCCGGTGGTGCTTGCGGCGTCGACCCAGCGTCATATCGGCCGCCGCCTCGCGCACCGCCGGGCCGTCGAGTTCCAGCACCACGAGCAGCGACTCGAGGTCGGCCGCCATCTCGGCCGGCGACGGGTAGTCCAGCTCCTCCCCGAGCAGTTCCAGGGTCGCGCGCAGCGCGGGCCGCGGGTTCGTCTCGTCCTCGGCCGCAGTACGCAGTACGGCGGTGACGTCGCGTAGGGCGTTGAGGGCCCAGGCGGGCAGGGGGTAGAGGACGGCTCGGATGGCGGTGTCCGGTGGGGTGTTGGGGAGGTCGGCCGTGAGGTCCTTGAGGAGGTCGGCGGCGATGTCCAGGGTCAGGGCCGGGAGAGGGTAGTCGTGCGGGCGGGTGCGGGCTGCGGCGGCGGCCAGGCCGAGGACATCCGCGAGGTAGGGGGCGGGCCGGATCCAGGCTGGGGTGCCGGGCAGGATCCTCGGCAAGTCCAGCACCAGCGGGCTCGTGCGAACCGGAGCCGTAGTCGCGACGGTGCGCCGGCCGCGGCGCCAGGGCTCGCCGCCGGGCGGCAGGAAGACGCGGCCGGGCCGGGTGCGCAGGTCCTCGCACTCGGCGGCGGCCAGGTGGCGCAGCAGGGTGTCGAGCTGCGCCAGGGTGTGCCGGCCGGGCGGGGCGGCCTCGGCGACAATCAGGGCGGCGTCGAGGTGCCCGGCGATCTCGGGAGCCTCCGCGCGCCAGGCCGGGTTCGTGCTCCGCTCCTGGACGTTGGCGCGCAGTCGGTCGACCCAGGTCCAGTGCTCGCCCTGCGGCCGGGGGGTGATGAGCCAGCGGCGGAAGAAGTCCTCCTCCACGATCTGGGTGGCGGGGCGGTGGTCGAGCATGGCGCCGCATGCGTGGTGCTCACGGTCGGCGTCGTCCCGCAGTCGCAGGAGGTGGAGCCCCCCGAAGTCCCGGGCGAGGATCTCTCCGTGGTGGCGGCAGGAGTAGATCACCCATCGCAGGCGCGGGGGGCGGTGCCGGGTCTGCCGGGCCGTGGCGTGGGTGGCGGGCGCCGGACAGTGAGTGAGACGGCGGACGGTCGGCGGCACGGGGGCTCCTGGGTCGGCGGGGCGTTGCTGCGGGGGTACCCGGCGGGTAGTACGGCGCGATCACACAACCCGCCAGGCCGTCCTGACGGCGCAACCGGGACCAGCCCGACGCGGGCCCGGCCGCGCTGATCCAGTACGCGCCCGGCCCGCGCGGTGGGCAGGTGGGTGGCTACCGCGTCGGGGCCAGCGGTCTGCCGCATGCCCGGGCCGCCGGGCGGGCTACCGTCCGGCGTGGCGCTGGGTACCGCCGCGCCTACAGCTGGACCCCGAGGTGAACCCACTGCGCGAAGACCTCGGTGAGCGCCGTCTCGGTGCCGGCTTGCCAGCGGTCCAGGGCCAGGTCCGCGGCCGCCGCACGCACCGCCGGGCTGTCGAGGGCCAGGACCCCGACCACCGGCTCCAAGTCCGCCGCCATCTCGGCCGGTGTCCGAACACTCGGGTAGTCCAGGTCCTCCCCGAGCAGCCGCAGCGTCGACCGCAGAGACGACTCCGCCCCGTCCCCGGCCGCGGCGTGCAGCGCCGCGAGGACTTCCCGCAAGGCCCTGAGAACCCAGGCGGGGAGGGTGTAGAGGACGACCGGGGGCGCGGTGTCCCGTGCGACGGTGGTGAGCTCGGCTGCGATCTCGCCGATGGCCTCGCCCGCCGTCTCCAGGGTCAGGGCTGGGAGAGGGTACTCGTGCGGGCGGACGTGGGCGGCGGTGGCGGTCAGGCCGAGGACTTCGGCTAGGTAGGCGGCGTTCTGGATCCAGGCCGGGTTGCCGGGCAGGATCCGGGGCAGCTCCAGGCCTGCCGGGCTCTTTGTCGTCACGGGGCGAGTATCACGGTCCCGTGTCGTCTGGCGGGCGGTTCCGGCGAAACCCCTCCCCTGCCGGGGACGCTGCGGTATCCGGTGGGGCCGGGTGCCGTCCTGGCCGTCGTCGCCCTGATCGTGGCCGGCAGCGCCGGGGGCGGGCTCCAGCGCACGGTGCGCTGTTCGATTCCGTACGGGGTACCGATGGTCACCCAGACGTCGTCCCCGGCAGCGGCACCGGGGGGAACGGCGTGGTCGGCGAAGGCTTTTCCGGGTGGCCGGGGTGGGAGCGGGAGAACGGAACAGCGCTGGTCACACCCCCACCCTAAATCAAACAACTGTTCCCATTAAGCGACCGGGCTCGCACACGGCGGTCAGGGCCGGCGGTGGACGAGGACCTTGAGCACCTCCCGGGCGTCGCGGCGGCGGTCGGCGGTGCGGGCGAGCACCGCGGTGACGGCCGCGGCGGAGACGGCGAGGGCGTACCAGCAGGCGCTCGCCGCGGTGATGAGGGCGGCGTGCTGGAGCACTGTGGACATGGGGTTGCTCCGGTGGGTGTGGGCCGGACGGGATCGTGTTCTGGCGGTAGCGGAGGTGGCGGCCCGGTGGGGGCCGACCCGGGTGGCGGCGCGGCCGTCGGCGGCGGACGTTGCCGGGGTCCGGGGCGCGGGCACCTGGGGCGTTCCGGGGCGGGTTGGGTTCCCGGCGGTGCATGGCGGGCGGATCGGCCCGCCGGACGAAGGGCGGCGGGCCGATCCGCGGTTCAGTGGCTGGCGAGCTGTTCGATCTGGGTGGCGAGGCGGGGGCCGGGACGTCCGGCGACACCGTCGATGACGGGCGCGTCGCCGGGGCCGGCGCGGACCACCAGGCGCTCGACCTCGGGGGCCAGCTGGTCGGTGGGCTCGGCGTTCTCGGGGCTGGTCCACGGCACCAGGTGGGCGGGCAGGGCGCGCATGTAGCCGACCATGTCCGGCACGCCGGGTGGAATGGTTCCGACGCCGACGGGGCGGTCGAGGAAGGAGTGTGCTTCCTGGAACCAGCGGATGGCCTGGTGCAGTTCGCCGCGCTGCAGGTGGAGCAGGTAGACGAAGGTGGCCGAGAGCTGGTCGCCGGCACCGGCGGCCATGCCCCACCAGAACGCGGCGGAGGCGGGGTGGCCCGCCAGGTACAGCAGGCAGCCGAAGATCTGGAAGCCGGCGATCTCGGCGTCGATCTCGCTGACGTCTATCGGGTGCTGCAGCTGGGCGGGCCGGTCGTTGACCTCGTCCTGCTCGGCAAGGTCAACGACCGTGGCCAGGGCCTCCTCGGTGAGGACGGAGCGGACCAGGGAGTCCAGGCCCAGGCGGGCGCGGGAGTGGTGGGCCCACCAGGCGGGCTGCTCGTATTCGCCGCGCCGGTGCGCGGCCAGGTCGCGGGCGATGTGCCGGATGACCTGGGGGTAGTCGTCGGTGGTCCTGCGCTGGGGGCGGGCACGGGCGAGGAGCTGCTCGACCCGGCCGGGGGCCATCGGGTCGGTGGGGTCGGGGGCCGTCACTGGCGTCCTCCTCTGGCACGGTTCTGGTGGTCCTCGAAGAGCCGGTGCGGGGCCAGGTCGTCGCCGAGGAGTTCCTTGGCACGGCGCAGGTTCCGGTCGACTGTGGCCGGGTGGACGTTGAGGATCAGGGCGGCGAGCTTGCTGGTGAAACCCATGACCTGCTTGATCATGACGGCGGCGAACTCGCCGCGGGTCAGCGGTTTCATGGCGTCGTGGAAGGCCCCCAGATCGCTGTAGCGGTCGTGCAGGAGCGCGAACATGTCCTCGATCAACCGCCTCGCGGTGTCCAGGTCCCGCTGCAGGCGGGGGTCGCGTCCCATGCGGTAGGCCGCTTCCAGCACGGCCGCGCCCAGCACTTCCCAGATCTCCTCCTCGGCGTTGCGCGAGGAGAGGATCTGCTGCCAGTTGGCGCCCAGGTAGACGGTGACCTCGTGAACGACCTTCTCGGCCGCCGGCAGCGACTGGAGGACCTCCTCCGCGAAGCGCAGCATCTCGGGGCGCTGGCCGAGGATGTAGCCCTCGAACTCGACGCCGACCTCGGCGCCGACCACGTCGATGGCGTCCTCCAGGGCGAAGGTGTCGGGGAGAGCGGACACCGCGTCGGCCGCGGTGGCGGGGTCCCACAGCGGCGCGTCGTCGGCGCCCGTCACCCCCGGGGAGTCCTCGCTCAACGCTCCTCCCCGCTGTGCGGCGGGTGGCCGGCGCGCGACTTCGCGCCCCCCGCACACCGCCGGGGGCCACAGGCGGTGTGCGGGGGCCGCAGGTGCCGAAGCCGGTAGTGCGTACAGCTGTCCATGTGCTCGTTTCCGGTCGGATTGCGGCGCTCGTTGCTTCGCCGGAGCCGTCTTCGGCTCGCTTCCAGCTTTCCGGCACAACCCTCGGATTCGCGCACGAGATCCGAACGAATTTTACTAAGAGATCACCCATGGTTGCTTGGCGTAGTCGTCTTAGCAGTCGACGGCATCCCCCATGAGGTCGCCAGCTTGGCATATGCCAATAGCTCAGTTGATATGACCAATAACTCACAGTAGCTAAAGTGGCACACATCACACAACATGCCTGTCAGGAACCGGGTTTGACTGCCCATCGGGCCGCCGAGGCGCAGCCGCCGGGAGCACGGGCAGAAACGGTCAGCCCGACCCGGGTCGCGTACCGCCCCGATCGCCGCGCCCGCGCACCCTCCCCCCGGCTACAGGGGTGTCCCTGGCCGCCCAGGGACCCGGGCGGCCCGGTATGGGCCGAGCGCGACCAGGAGCAGCAGGACCTGCTCGCGGCGGTCGCCATCGAGGAGGACCAGGAGCTGGCCGCCGCGTGGACTGCGACCGCCTTGCGCAGTTCGCCGAGCACGGCGCCGAGTGGGCTTGGCGGGCCGTCCCGGCCAGAGCGCTGTCGTTGCCCGGCGGCAGGCTGCCGGGGCCCGGGGGAACGCTGGAGGGCCGTCACCTACGGGTGGCGGCCCCCGGCTTCTACCGCGTCGCGCGCCTCCTTGGGCCCGCTGCGTTCGCGGTGTGATTGGTCAGCGTCGCGGGGCCGGCGGGGTCATGCGCGCGTGCAGCAGCGTGGCGCGGGTGAGTTCGGTGCCCTGCTTGTGTTCCTCGTTGAACAGGGCGGTGAGTCCGGCCGGGGCCTTCGACCAGTGGTCGCGGAGGCTGACCGGGCGGGCCGGGTCGTCCAGGAGCTGGTTGACGACGTGGGCGGCCTCGGTGGGCCGGTCGCCCCAGCCGTCGCCCCACCACAGGTGGTCGCCCGGGCTGCAGGGGGCGGGGTGGACCTGCCCGTCGGTGGTGGTGATCCATACCGTGCCGTACAGGACGGCGGACGCCAGTTCGCCGCAGCCGGCGGGCAGGACGAGCGGGGCGTAGAAGAGCCACTTGGGCCCCTTGTCGCCGTCGTTCCTGGTGCGGACGACGGGCATGTCGGTGAGGGGGTCGACGAAGAAGGCCTCCACCTGCTTGCCCTCGGCCAGCGTGGCGTGGGCGGCGGTCGGGTCGCACACGGTGAGCCTGCGGGACCAGCGCGCGGCGATGGTCCCCTCCTTGTCCCGGACGTCGGTGAACCGCCCGTAGGGCAGCAGGCCGGGGTGGTAGCCGAGGGCGACGTCGGTGGCGGCGACCGCGTCGGGCTGGGTACTGGTGACGATCTCCCGCCAGCCCTTGGCGAGGACGTCGTCGACGTCGTCGTCCTCCTCCAGGACGTCGATGGGGTGAGCGGTCTCGTCGTGCCGGGCGGCGATGACCATCCGGGTCTGGTGCCGGGCGGCGTGGTCGCCGAAGATCTGGATGTCCGAGGCGACGTCCTCGACGCGCTGGTTGCGGATCTGGTCGGCCATATTGGTGAGCGCGGTGCGCGCGGCCGCGCTGAAGGCGGGGTTGCGGGCGGCCTTGCGCAGGGCCGTCTCGCGCTGTTCGGCCGGAACGCCGGCTACCACCGCGGCGGCGCCGGGCTGCCACTGCCGGACGACCTCCGGGCGGCGTAGCAGGCCGGGCCACCACGGGAGTGGCTGTCCGACGAGGTCGGCGATGTGTCCCCACCGGGCCTCGTACTCGATGCGCGGCTGGGCGGTGTCGGCGGCGACCAGGGCGGGCCCCGTGAAGCCGATGTCGCCGTACAGGGCGCACACGGTGACGATCTCCCGGTTGAACTCGGCGGCCAGGTCGATGGCCGCCGACGACGCCGCGCCGCTGTCGGTGGTGTGGAGCATGCGGATGACGCCGATGCCGGTGTGCCAGTCGGTGGCGGGACCGTGCGGGGTGTCGCGGTAGCCGAGGTGTCGGCCGGCCTGGCGCTGGCCGGGCAGGGGGCGGGCCAGGAGGGCACCGCGGTGGCGGAACTCCGGGGTACCGGCGGCCCACAGGTAGAGGGCGGTGCCGTCCCACACCTGTCCGGCCGGCTCCGGGTCGTAGGAGCGGTGGTGCGGGTTCTCCTCGGAGGCGGGGAAGTCCTTGTGCTGGCGGGGCAGCCGCCTCAGCCCGAACGAGCTGACCTTGAGCAGCTCCTGGACTTCCGTCTTGCTGAGGTACGTGGTGCCGACTCCCATACAGCTACTCCCTGTGTTCTCGACATTGCGCTCTGCTGTAGTCAAGCATCGGACCGCGGGGCGCTGCCGGGGAATTCCCCAAGTCGCAGCAGCACCGGCATCTCTCCGGAGCGCCGGCACGGTTCCCCGATGGGGACGGAGTACGTGAACCGGCGGACGCCATGGCGCGCAGCGGGCATGATCCCCTCATGGGTGACAAGACGACGGCCCCGTGGGTGTACGACCGGGTGACGAAGTGGTGGGTCGACCTCTCGCAGGGCACGGTTGGCCTGGAACCCGGCGAGGCCGGGGGCCGGTACGTGTGCCGGGCCTGCCAGGAGAACCTGGTCCTGCGCAGCGCCAAGCCCGGCGCCGTGAACAGGCCGCACTTCTCCCACAAAGCGAACGCGGACTGCTCTGCGGCACCGGCGGTACGCAAGGAACTGGAGCTGGACGACCGGATCGTCATCGAGTTCCAGCAGCGGATCACCCGGGCGTGGCCCGGCGCGCACTGCGTGCTGGAGTTCCCGGACGGCCTGGACGAGGGCGGCGCCGAGGGGCCCGCGGGGGTGCTTCCGCCGGCGGTCGTGGTCCGCGGCGGCCCGGACGGCCGGGACGTGTCGGTGGTGGAGCGGCCCCGCCGTCCGGTCGACATCGGCGAGGTCCAGGAGCGGATCCGCACGGTGCGGGCCCGCTACGGCGCCGGCGCCCGGCATGTGTGGTTCTGGGCGGCCGACGCGGCGTCCGCAGGCCGGCTCGCCGATCTGCAGGTCGCCCCGCAGGGCCGAGGCGGCCCGCTGGTCGACCACATGACGATCGCACCGACCGAGCAGCAGCTCGCCGTCGTCGCCGCAGGCGGCGGCGTGTACTTCCTCGACGGCGCCAAGGTCCTCATCCCCTACGGCGTGCACGACTTCACCCATGAGCCCAAGCCCGGCGAGGACTGGAACTTCACCGGCGGCCGCCGCAACTGGCGCCACGACTGGTGGATCAGCCACCCGGTCCCGGCGCCGGACGCGACCCGCTGGGGCCTCGCCCCGACCACGTTCGACGAGCTCACCCGCACCCGCGGCGTGTTCACCCTCACCGCCGCCCGGGACCTGATGCGCACCCTGGAACGAGTCCAGACCGGGCGGTGGAACGCCCGACAGCGGGCAGCCGCCGCGCTCTACCAGAACCGCCACCAGCCGCCCCTGCCCGCGCAACTCGCCCCCGCCAGCATCCCTCTTCCGGAACCACCTGCGCCGTCGCAGGGCGTCGGACAGACCGAACCGGCGCCGGCCCCGACCCGGGCCGAGCACCACGCCATTCCGCAGACGCCGACTCCCACCATCAGCGCGGTTCCACCACCGCCCCGCGCCGTACCCGCGGTTCCACCACCGCCCCGCGCCGTACCGACGACCACAACGGCGCAGCCCGGCCCGGCCGAAGCGTCGGCGGCCGACCGCACCGGCCCCGAGGAGGACTACCCCCTCGCCCCGCCCGCGCCCACCGACTCTCCGGTCCGACCCGCGCTGATCCCTCCCCGACCGGCGTATCCGCCCACCGTCCACCTGCCCAGTCACCGGGCTCCCGAGGTGCCGCCGGGCCACGGCGGTCGCAGCTGACAGCCCGGCGCCGACGGCCGCCCGCACGACGTCAGTCCCCGCCGGGTGTGCGGGCCAGCCGTGCTCTCAGCGCTCGTCCGGCTCGCCCAGGCTCCAGCCGCTGACCGCCGCGACCGGCCCGCGCCAGACCGGCAGCCTCCGGGCGGTCCGGCCCGAGCGGACGGTGACATCCTTCAGGTGCAGGAACCGCGGGTCGGACACCCGACGGCGACGCCCGTCCTCGACGGCCTGGTCCAGGTGCCCGAGCACCTCCCGCACGACCTTGCGCATCCCGTAGTAGTCGGCCTCCGCGACCTGACGGAAGTACAGGTCCTCCCACACCACGGTCGGGATCAGGGTCCCCGTAACGAGCACCCCGTCCACCGCCAGCGTCACGACGACGCCCTCGGCGACGTCCTGGTGCTCCACACCGACGCGCAGCAGCTCCAGGTACGGGTCCGGATAGGCCCCCTCCTGCAACATCACCCGCAACGCCGGCTGTACCGCATCTCGCCACGACACCGCGCTGCTCCCCTGAGTCGTCGCCTGGTTCAGACCGGATCCGAGAAATTAACCGCGGTTAATCGTAGGAGGCCGTGCCTTCGGGTGGGGTGGTTCTGCCGTTTCGTCAGCGTCTGAGATGCTTGTCCGGTCCGAAGTACCGGGATGGCTCCGGGAAGTCAACGGAGTCCGAAGTACCAGGCTGACGCTTGGGAAGTCAACGGATCAAGGAAGTAGAGCATGGCAACTGTCATCGTCGTCCTCAATCGCAAGGGCGGCATCGGCAAATCCACGATCACGGTGAACCTGGCCGCAACAACTGCTGCGGTTCTCGCCCCCGACAAGAGCGAGAGGCAGGAAGGCCTCCTCGCCCCGGTGGCCGCGGTGTCGCTGGACCCTCAGGGGTCCAGCGCTTGGTGGGCCGAGAGGGTCGGTGACGACCTGCCCTTCATCTTCGCCGAGGCCTACGACGATCTAGACGACCTGAAGCGTCTACGTGAGGCCACCGCCGTCGATATCGTGATCGTCGACACTCCGGGGTGGACTCCGCCAGAGGCACGGGACGAGAACTCCGGAGACCCGCTCGGTGAAGGGCGCGTCGCGGATTCGATTCGGGCGGCTCTCGACAACGCGGACCATGTCCTCGTCCCCATCGAGACCGAGTCGCTGGGGTGGCCTCCCACCAGAGACACGATCGAGCAGGTCATCAAGCCTCGCGGCATCCCCTTCACCGTCGTCGTCTCCAACTGGGACCCCCGTGACGGCGAAGGAGACAGGGAAGACACCAAGACGTACGTGCGGAACAACGGCTGGCCGCTGGCGAACACCGTGATCCGCCACTACAAGCTCCACTCGAAGGCAGCCGCGCTCGGGCAGGTGGTGACCCAGTACGCGAAAAGCAGGACCGCCCAGGAGTGCCAGGCCGACTTCAGCAATCTTGCGCTTGAGATGCAGCTGCGCATCGCGCGTACCCGTGAGAGGAATTCCTGATGGCCCGGCGCGTCAACGTCTCCGACCTCCTGGGGACCCCGCCGCCCGACAGCGAGAACCCGGAAGGAACCGAGAAGTCGGAGAAGGCGGACCGCCTGATCCATGTCAAGACGTCACGCCTCCTGCCGAACCCCCACAACCCGCGCGACGAGGTGGGCGACCTCTCCGACCTCAGCTCGATCCAGGAAATCCAGCGGCAGAGCCTTCTGGTCGTCACCAGGGCCGCCTACCTTGACCTGTACCCCAAGGAGTCTGAGAAGCTCCGCGGATACGACTACGTCGTGGTGAACGGGTGTCGACGTCATGCCGCCGCCGTAAAGTACGGGCGCGATCAACTGGCATGCGCGGTCAATGACAGCGTCGCACGGTCCCGAGCAGCTCTGCGCCGCGCCGCGTACGACGAGAACGTCGAGCGCCGTGACCTCGATCCCATCGAGGAGGCCAAGGCGGTCGTGGCGATCGTCGCGGAGTACCCGACTGCCAAGGAGGCCGCTGAGGCAGAAGGCTGGACGGGGGCTTGGATCTCGCAGCGAAAGAGTCTCCTCAAGCTGCGTCCCGAGGTCCAGGCTTTGGTTCGTTCACACGCTCGTACCGGTGGGGAGACGGGCCTCTCGATCCGCGCGGCGCGTCGGCTGGGGTCGGTCAAGGGAATCGAGGAGATGTCTGCCGAGCAGCAGCTTCGCGAGTTGGAACGCCTTGCCTCCGAGGACGCTGTGAAGAAGGCTGCCGACCGCCAGGCCCGCCAGAGCTCGAAGACACCGACGCCCGCGACGGCCCCCAGGAGCACCGAATTTACCGCGGTTAATCCGGCGCAGCCGGGCCCGGGCCGTCCCTCGGTGACCGCCGTGGCCGGGAGCTCCTCCGGATTTACCGCGGTTAATCCGGATCTTGCCGATGGGGCTGCTCTGCCGGAGCCCCGTTCCGAAGACGTCGCCGGACATGCCGACGCGGGGGAACGGCTGGTCAGCGATGCCGTACGGGAGCTGGTCCGTCTGACTGACGGGCCAGCTCGCATGGCCGATGCTCTCGCCGATCATCTGGCACCCGAAGCGCTCCACGCCGTTGCCGAACGGCTCTTGGCCCGGGTCCAGTAGGAAGTCAAGAGAGACCGTCAGCACGCTGGCGACATCAACTACAACAACGAGGGCCCGTACCCCAGCAACGCAGGGGTACGGGCCTTCTCGTGCCGGACTGCGGTCAGATTGCCGAGAGCAGCGCCGCCAGGGCGAGGGCGGCGCCGGCGGCGAGGGTGAGGTCGGCGGCGGCGGTCAGCAGTCGCATCTTGGTGGTGCAGATTCGGGAGAGGTGCTGGAGGCGGACGAGTTGGTCTTCCTGGGCGAGGCGGGCCTGGAGGGTGGCGGGGTCGTTCTTGGCCCAGTGCACGAACGAGGTGGTGCCGGGGGTGGAGGCGAGTCGGGGGCGGACGACCAGAATTGCGACGACGATGGCGGCCACGAGCGTGAGGACGCCGAGGGCGGCGAGGATCCGGCCGGGGGTGTGGAGGTTGTCGAGGTTCGCGACGGCGGCGACCAGGATGCCGTCGACCGCGAGGAACATGTTCGCCTTGTTGTCCGCCTTGCCGATCTCGCTGGTGACGGTGGTGAGGGCGGCCGCGATCTGTTCGGTTTCCACTGTTCTCCTTCGTCCTGCTGAAACGGGTCCGGCCCGGCCGCGCGGGTGGGTGGCCAGGCCGGAGATGGGGTCAGTTCGGGATGCGCAGTCGGTGACCGGGATGGTCAGCGGTAGGTCCACGGCTCGCTGGTGTCGATCCGGTCCGTGTCGAGGGCGACGGCCAGGCCGTGGTGGTCGCTCGCGTCGGCCGGGGCGTTGAGCAGGGTGTAGGAGACGATGGCCGGGGCGAGCGGGGCGGAGACCCAGAGCTGGTCGACCCGGTCGTCGCTGCCGGTGCGCCGCAGCAGGGCGTCGTCGCCGGTCTGCTCGTGCAGGTGCTGGGCGGTGTCGACCAGTCCGTTGGCGGCGAGCTTCCAGGCGACTCGGCGGTCCGGGACCGGGGCGGGCTGCTGGTGGAGCGCGGGGTCGGTGAGGGTGGTACGGGAGCCGCGGTTGTAGGGGCGCATGCGGTCCCAAGCCGGGTCGGGGCCGACGGCCGGCGGGTAATTGATGTCGCCGCCGAGGATGCAGTAGGGGCCGTACCGGTAGCTCCGCGACGCTGCGAAGTCCGCCTCCGTGATCGCACGGTCCACGCTGTACGGGGTGAGGTGCACGCTGGTGACGGCAAGCGGCGCGGGCAGGCCGGGGATGGTGAAGGCGGCGACGCCGAAGCCGTGGTGCGTCTCGGCGTCGGTGTAGTCGGTGTTCCAGGCGGTGCGTCGGCCGAGGGTGTCGCGGCGGTAGAGCAGGGCGGTTCCGCGGCCGGAGCGGGAGGGGGCGAGGAGTCCGTCCATGCCGAGGTCGTGCTCGGCTCGGACGAGCTGGCGGTGGCCGGCGTCGGCCCAGCCCTCGGCTTCCTGGAGCAGCACCAGGTCCGGGTCGACGGCGGTGATGCGCTCGGCGAGCGGCGGCCATCGGTCTTCGCGGCCGCCGTCGGCGTCGAACAGGCCTCCGCGTTGCAGGTTCTGGACGACGATGGTCAGCTTCATGGTCCTCTTCTTCGGGTGTGGCGGATCGGATCCGGGTGTTGGTCGCGGTGGTGCCGCCGCCCCCGCGACCGGGTGGGCGCGGGGGCGGCGGGAAGAGTGGGCGCTTGGCGCGGCGTCAGCGTCGGATGGAGACCTGGCCGGTCGTGGACGTGGCGCGGACGTCCGGTCCGCCGGCCGGGGCGTCGGGGGAGGCGGTGACGGTGACGTCGCCGGACATGGAGCCGGCGGTCACGGCGCCGGGGTTCGCCGCGAGCGCCCGGATGTCGCCCGACATGGTCTGCAGGTCGGCGCCCGCGCCCAGCCAGCTCGCGCGGATGTCGCCGGACATCGTGCGGGCGCTGACGGTGCTGACCGTTCCAACGGACACGTCGCCGGACTGGGTGGTCGCGGCGACGGCGGTCAGACGGCCGGTGGTGGTCAGGTCGGCGGACTGCGTGCGGCCGATGACGGAGCTGTCCTCCGGAACCCGGGCGGTGACGACGACGGGGGCGGGGCCCTGGACCAGGGTGGCGCCGCGGCCGCCGACCCGGCCGCCCACGATGGTCAGGTCGCCGTCGATGACCATGCCGGTCACCGAGCCGTACACGGTGCCGGCACGCTGCATCGTGATGGTGCGTCCGGAGCGGGAGACGATGGTGGTCGTGCCGTCTCCGACGCCCTGGCCCTGGACGCGGGCGACGAGAGCGCCGCGCGGGTCCCAGCGCAGGTCGGCGCTGGTGACGGCGTCGGCGGCCTCGCCGGTGTCGTCGGTGGTGCTGATGGTGATCTCGGCGGTGGTGAGGCCGGGGACGGCCTGGACGTCGACCCGGCCGTGGATGCCGAGCAGGGACAGGTCGACGGTGGTCGCGCCGGCGGTGGCGGCGGTGAGGGTGCGGGTGGTGGCCATGAGTGTGCTCTCCCTGGTACGGGGTCGGGTTCGACCGGGCGGCCGCGCCCCGTACCGCCGCGCGCCGCCGTCCGGGCCTGGCGGGCTCGGCGGCGGCGTGCTGCGGTACGCAGCGTCAGGGCCCGGACGTCAGCAGCCGGGACGCCTCAGTGGCGTGCGAGGGCGGGCCGGGTGACGGCCTGACGGCGATGGAGCAGGGCGTGCTGGCCGGGGTCGAGGCGCCAGCGGTCCGGCCGCGTCGGGTGGCGGCATGGCCGGAGCGGAAGGGTGGTCAGCAGCCGTAGGGGCCGTACCAGGCGCAGTTCTCCAGGTGTCCGCCGGCCTTCTCGATGTGCCGCAGGAGCTGGTCGAGGGCGTCCTGGTGGCGGTGGTCGCCGAGGAGGCGCTCGCGCAGGGTGTCGATGTGGAGGGCCCAGTCGGTCCAGGTCCCGATCGCCTCGGCCGTCCGGCGGGCCGCGTCGGGGGTGCGGAACGCGGCGAGGAGGCTGCCGGAGTGGTGGCCGAGGCGCCAGCGGCACGGGCCGTCGCGGTCGATGTCGGCAGGCAGCTCGTACAGGTAGAGGCCCGGGGCTCTCTTGAGGAGCTCGGCCTGGACGATCCGGTGGCCCTCGATGCAGCGGATCTCGTGCGGGATGGTGGTCGTGGTCGTGGTGGTGGTCATCGGGGTCTCCTGGGTGTTGTCAGGCGGTGGCCGGGGTGCGGCGGGCGAGTCGGGGTGACCGGGCAGCCGCGCCGGCCCCGGCAGTGCCGGCTGCTGGGCGCGGTCGGGGTCCGGGATCGGCGGCGGCGGTCCGTTCGGCGGGTCAGGCCGGGACGACGCGAGCGAGCTGAAGGAGCTGTTCCAGTTCGGCCAGGGCGAGGCCGCTGGCGCACTCCAGGCAACAGCCGAGCGAGGTCGGGATGCAGCTCTCGCCGACGGCGCGGCACAGCGGGCAGGTACGGCGGGCGAGCATCATGCGCTGGTGGGAGCGCCAGCGGGCGGCCGTCATCGGCCGGACGGGCAGGGCGAGGCAGCGGCGGTAGAGGTAGCCGATCCGCTGGCCGCCCCGGCAGACGATCTGCGCGGCAGGTTCCTGGCCGCCGGGGCGCAGGCCTTCGGCGCGCAGCTGGCGGCGGGTCATCAGGTCTGGGGACGGCTGGTATCGCCAGGGGTAGGTGGGCAGGCCGCCGTGGTGCTCGCCGGTCGGGTCGAGATCGGATGCGCGCACGCTCGCTCCCTGGCGGTCAGCAGCTGTGGGCCGGTTCGAGATAGGCCGGGCTGGTGGCGGTGACGGTCTCGACCCGGGCGAAGCCTTCGGCGAGCAGCTGCTCGGCGGTGGGGACCAGGCGCTCCTGGTCGGCCAGGACGTGGTCCGGGACGACCCGCTCCCGGGCCAGGTTCTGGAGGCTCCGGCGTTCCAGGGAGATGTCGAACAGCACGGCGGCGATGGGGCGCTGCCAGTAGCGGGCGCGGGCGAGCAGGCCGGCGCGGACGTGCGCGTACAGGCCGGTCGAGTCGATCACGGTGGTGAGCGACCGGGAGAGGCGCGCGTCGAGCAGCAGGGTCTGGACCTGGTCGGCGACCGGCGTCGCGGACTGGTCGGCGGCGGAGTTGGTGGCCATCTCGCGGTAGTCGTCGAGGCTGAGCCGCCAGGTCGTCGGCCAGTAGCGCGTGGCGAAGGTGGTCTTCCCGGCGCCGCTCCCGCCGACCAGGACGATCAGCGAGCCGGGTTCGAAGGTGATGTTCACGGGCGGGTCCTCTCGGTGGCGGGCTGTGTCGCCAGCGGTCAGGGGCGGGTGGCGGCCTGCTGGCCGAGGACGTAGCAGCGCAGGTCGATGTCGGCGGGCAGGGCGGGGGCGTCGGTGCCGAGGAGGAGGTCGGCGACGGCGACGGTGAAGACGCGGGTGACGGCGTCGCTCCCCTTCTTCGTGACGGGGGCCTGGAAGAGGAGGTAGCGGGCCGTCAGGAAGAGCTGGGGGGTGAGGCCGGGGCCGGCGAGGATGCGCAGGGCCTCGGCGCGCAGCAGGGTGGCGTCGGCCGGGTCGGGGGTGGCGGTGTAGAGGGGGTGGCCGCCGGTTTCGATGTGGGTGGTGGGGAGGCCGCGGGCGGCGGTGCGGGTGGTGAGTTCGGTGGCGGCGTGGTGGGCGGCCTGGCCGCGTAGGAGCCGGTTGCCGGGGATGGTGCGGCCGTCGGGCAGGGTGACCCGGTTCTGCAGGATGTCGGCGGTGGGGGCTTCGCGGGCGAAGCGGCGCTGGGCCACGGAGCCGTAGTGGGCCAGGGCGCGGGAGGCGGGGGTGTCGGTGCCGCCGCGGTAGGTGCGGGTGGCCGGGTGCCAGGTGGATCCGTCGCGCAGGCGGCCGGCGGGGCCGAGGCGGTCGTAGTTGGTGCCGGCTGCGGCGATGGGGGTGCGGAAGCGGGCCGGGTCGTAGGCGATGCCCTGTCCGAGGCGGCCGGTGGCGCGGGCGGCGGCCTCGTATCGCCAGTCGGTGACGGAGGTGTGGACGGCGATAAGGGCGGCGACGCGGTCCTCGGTGCCGGTCGTGGTGGCCAGGAGGTCGGCGAGGTGGTCGCGGGCGGTGGTGGCCGCCCGGGCCATCTGGCAGGAGAACGCGCGGCGGCGGGCCTGGTCAGCGGGGTTGTTGGTGCGCAGGGCCAGAGGTGAGGTGGGGAAGCGGTCGAAGGTGATGGCGGCGGGCATGCGGGTCTCCGGTTCTGCGGGGTTGGCGGGTTGGGCGGATGGCGGTTGCCGGGTGACCAGGCGGCCGGTCTCGTGCCCGGGATGCGCGCCGCCCGCCGGGCTGGGTGCCGGGCGGGCGGTGCGGGCCGGGGGCGAGGCCGACCGTCGGGTCAGCTGATGAGGGCGAGGACCAGGACGATCAGCCGCGCTCGATCAGCAGGACGCGGCCGTCCGGCGTGGTGGCGACGACGTCGGCGGTGTAGCGGATGGGCTCGGAGGTCATCTCGTTGCCTTCCTTCTGGGTGGGTGTGTGGTGTCGGGGGTGCCGTGCCCCGGCGTGGGGCCGGGGCACGGTTGGGGTCAGCGGCTGTCGGGCAGCGCGGGCAGGGCGGTGCAGGTCGCGGCGTGGCCGGTGGCCCGCTCGCGGGCGGTGGCAAGCGGCTGCCCGTCCCAGCGATGCCCGTCGTGGCAGCCGGTGCACCACCACCAGGCCAGCGGGTCGCCGGTCGGGGTGTCGGTGGGCCGGTCCTGGCCGCTGGGCCACGGGGTGGCGCCGGTGACCTCGACCACCGCGCCGCACCGGCCGGCGTAGCGGGCCCACAGGTGCCCGCTCCCGGCGCCGAGGCCGGGGCCCTGGGGGGCGTCGCCGATGCGGACCTGGCCGTGGTCCAGGCGGATGCGGCCGTGGTCGGCGGCCTGCCGGAGCAGGGCCAGGAGGCGGTCGTGTCCGCCCAGGGCCTGGGCGCGGATGCTCACTTCGTCCGCTCGGTGTGCTCGCCTGCGGGCTGCTCGGTGCTGTCGCGGCGGGCGTGGTACGCGTCGATCCATGCCTGGGGGTCGTGGCCGGCCTGGCCGGCCTCGTCGTAGGCCCTCTCCGAGTAGTCGCCGGCGTCCAGTTCCTGGCGCAGGTCCACGACGAGGCGGTCGGCCTGGCGCGGATCGGTCTGCGCCAGGGCCTGGAGCACCCGGTGGCCGATCCAGGCGTAGGCGGCGGCGCTGGCGTGGACGGCCATGGCCTGGTGGTCGCCGAGCGGCGCGTGGGTGAGGTCCTGGGTGGAGAGCAGCACGCGCTTGAGGAGGTCGCCGGTCATCCGGGCGACGGTCTGGTCCGGGTCGGGCAGCGGAAGCGCGGGTGCGGTGTCGGGGGCCGTGCGGTCGCCGGGAGTGGTCCAGTCGGTGGCGAGGCCCTCGCGGGTGGTGGCGTCGCGGTGGCGCACCGGCATCTGCATGCCGATGAAGTCCGGGCCGGAGACGATCAGCGGCTGCGCGGGCCCGGCCTGGGCGAACGCGAGGCGGTTGCCGGCCTGTTCCCAGCGGCGCAGGTACCGGGTGTCCAGGCCTGTCAGGTCCAGCGGCGCGGGCGGCTGCTCCAGGTGTCGGCGCAGGAAGGGCCGCCACTGGACGACGTAGTCGCCGGTGCTGGCGGGCACCTTGAGCCGGCTGGTGAGGGTGAGGGTGGAGGCCTCCAGGCTCTGGCCGTCCATGAGCAGGCGGACGGGCTCGTCGTAGCCGCGGCTGCGGGCCCAGGCGGCGAGCATGGTGGCGTCGTCCGCGTTCACCGACGCCGCCCACGGCCGGCCCTCGGTGAGGGTGGTCGTGGCGGCGCGGGCGACGGCGATGGTGAACCGGTCGGTCGTGATCGCGTGCAGGTGGTGGGCGTCGGCGTCGAGGCGGGTGACGGCCAGGCGCGGCCAGTACTCGTGGTCGCCGCGGTGCGGCGCGGTCTGTTCCAGGATCCGGGCCAGGTCGGCGGCGGCCAGGCCGAGCGCGGCCGCCGCCTCGGTGTTCCCGGTGTCCTGCTCGGTGGTCTGCGTGGTGGGGGCGGTCTCGGTGGTCAACGAAGCCTCCGTCGTTGTCGTGGTGTCGGCCGGGCGGCCGGCCCCTGCCACCGGACGCAGTGCCGCCCACCGGCCGGTGCGGCGGGCAGGCGGTGCGGTCCGGGGGCGAGGCCGGTCGTCCGGTCAGCGTGCGAGCAGCACGACCAGGAGGACGAGGGGTGCGAACATGCCGAGCAGGTAGACGAAGCGCATGGAGTTCCCTTCCGGTCAGCGGCTGATGAGGGCGAGCAGCAGGACGGCGAGCAGCGTGGGCACGGCCATGGCGACGGGGCGCGGGATGTCGATGCACCGCTTGAGGCGGTCGATCTCGTCGCTGATGTCCTCGCACTCGGCGAGGGTCCGGGCGTGGGGGCGGGAGCCCTTGGGGAGGTTGGCGAGGGTCTGGCTGCGCTCATGGAGCAGCTGGCGCTGGGCGGCGATGCGGGTGTCACGCTCGATGGCGATCACAGGCGGGGGTGGTCC
The DNA here is from genome assembly GCF_001182915.1 of Kitasatospora sp. MY 5-36. NCBI lineage: Bacteria > Bacillati > Actinomycetota > Actinomycetes > Kitasatosporales > Streptomycetaceae > Kitasatospora > Kitasatospora sp. MY 5-36. The sequence continues at coordinate 7,347 of NZ_LFVW01000063.1, read as the reverse complement.
CTTCCGGGGACGGGGGTGGTGTGCGGTTCGGGTGCGGGAGGATGGGGGCGGGCCGGTGGCGAGACCGGCCTGCCGGCACCCTCGGGTGCGGCTGGCCTCCGGGGTGTCTTCTTCATCCCGGAGGCCGTCGTGCTTGAGCGCTCGGTTACGCAGAGCGAACGGCCGGGGCGAGCGCGGGCTCCGCCTTCTCGACGTCTGCGCGCAGCCGCTGGCAGGTTGAGCGCGTGGTCTTCTCGTCGCCGGTGATCAGACGCTTGGCGGTGAGCGCGGCGTGGATCTCGGAGACGAGCGGGCGGCGGTCGAGAGTGGTGTAGAGCTGGCGGACGGTCGCGCGGCGGGCGTAGGTGAGCGCGGGTCCGGACAGGGTCTCCGTCGGGTGCGCGTCGGTGTCCTGCGGGTGAGTGCCGGTGAGTGCGCGGTGAGCGCTGCTGGTCCCGCCACCTGCGGTGATCTCGCGCTCAGGTGAGCGTGGGACGTAGACGCTCTGCGTGGGGATCAGTTCGCCGTGGGCGGTGGGCAGGGGCTGGCCGCCGTGCGACGGGCGCGGGGCGGGACCGTCGTGGGCACCGCCCGGCTGCCCGGCGGGCCCGGCCGGTCCGGCGGCGGCGGGGGCGGGTTCGCCGTGAGCGCCCTTGGCGTGGTCGATGATCTCGTGCACGCGCCAGATGGCGATCGGGACGACCGTGGCGAGCGGGATCGCCATCCACCCCTGCAGTCGCCACTTTCCGTGAGCGTCCAGCTCGACCCCGACGACGTGCAGGTCGGTCAGGATCGCGGCGATCTGGCACAGCACCATCACGGCGAGTGCGATCCGCATCTCCCGCTGGAGCTTGCTGCGGGTCGCGGCGACCACCCACCCGTCCAGGCAGACCGCGAGCAGCCAGGCCAGCGCGGAGTGCATGCCGGCCGTGACGGCCAGGGCGTGCTCCTTGTAGGAGGTGTACGCCAGGCCGGACCCGAGCACGGCCCGGGTCAGCAGGAACGGCACCAGGCCGGCCCGGTTCGCCGCCGCCCGGCGCAGCGTCCGGCGCCACCAGCGCTGCTGCCGTTGGGCCCGGCGCTGATCCAGCTGCTCCTGCTCGGCGCGCAGGGCGGCGACCTGCTCCTGCGTCTCGGCGAGTTCGGCCAGCGCGGTGGCGGTGACCTGCTCGGCGTCCCGGCGCGCGGCCACCAGCAGGCGCTGGGCGTCCGCCTCGGCCTTGCCGCGGACGGAGCCGGCCTGCCGCAGCTGCTCCCCGGCCCGCTGGCGGACCTGCTCGATCTGCTCCTGGGCGTCGTCCTGGAGCTCCTGGGCCTCGGCCAGGCCGCGCCGGCGCAGCTCGGCGGCCTGTCGTCCGGCCTCCTCGCGCAGCTCCGCCGCCTCGGCCTCGGCGTCCTCGCGGATCCGGTCGGCGGCCGCAGCGGCCTCCTCCCGGGCGGTGTCGGCCTCGGCTCGGGCGGCCTCGGTGACGCGCCCGGCCGTCGCCTCGGCGTCCTCGCGGGTCTCCTCGGCCCGGTCCTCGGCCGTCTTGAGGATCTGTCGGGCCGTCTCGGCGGCCCGGGTGCGGATCGCCTCGGCCTCGGTGGCGGCCTCGGTCAGGGTCCGGTCGGCGGCCGAGGCGGCGTCGCGCTGGACGGTGGCGGCGAGTTCCCGGGCGCCGGTCAGCTCGTGCTCGGCCCGGGCGCGGTCGGTGGTGGCCTTCTCCCGGGTGCGCGCCAGCTGGTGGCGGGCGTCGGCGGTCTGCTCCTGGATGTCGGTGAGGTCGGTGGCGGCGCGGCGCAGTGTCGAGGCGGCGGCGCGCTCGGCCTCGCCGTGAAGTTTGGCGGCCTGTTCCTCAGCGGTGGCGGTGATGCCGGCCGCCACGGCCAGGGCGCGCTCCTCGGCGTCGGCGACGATCCGCTCGGCGTCCTGCTGCGCCTGGGCGCGTACGGCGGTGGCGCGCCGCTCGGCGTCGGCCAGCAGCCGGCCGGCCCTCGCGGTGGCGTCCTCCAGCAGCCGGTCGGCCGCCGTGTGGGCGTCGGTGTCGGCCTCCTCGCGCCGCGCCTGGGCGTCCTCGGCGGCGGCCTGGCGGATCAGGTCGGCCTGGTCGGTGGCCAGGTCGAGGATCCGCCGGACCGCCAGATCGGCACGCTGCGTGACCGTCTCGGCCTCGGCGGCGGCGTCCGCACGCAGCTGCTCGGCCTCCGCCGCCCACCGCTCGGCGGTCGCCAGCTCGCGGCCGGCCTCCTCGGTGGCGGCGGTCAGCAGGGCGGCGGCGGCCTCCTCGGCCAGGCCGCGGATGTCGGCGGCGCGGTCGGCGGCGTCGGCCCGGATCTCGTCGGCCGACCGCTCGGCCGGGAGGGTCGGGGCCGGGTCGGCCCGAGTGCGGGCGCGGCCGGAGGACGCCTGGGTGGCCTTCTTGGTGGTGCCGCGGGTGCGGCTGGCCGGGGACATGGCGGCAGGCTCCTGTCTGTCGTGGTGACGGTGCGTGGCGGCCTGAGCGGCCAGGGAAGGGGCCCGGCGGGGGGGGGCGGCCAGGGGGTGGAAACGGCCCCGACCGGGGGTGTCGGGGCCGTTTCCGGGGGTGCGGGGGATCTGATCCGTCTGATCTGTTTTCGCAGCTCACGATCCGTTTCCTGATCCGTCGCCGATCCGTCGCCGATCTGTCGCGGGGACGGATCAGGACGGATCGGCGACGGATCGCGGACGGATCAGGCGACGGATCGCGGGAGGCCGCTGCTGGTGACGTTGCGTGTCATTCCGGCAGGCCCTCGAAGGCGGCCTCGACATCGGAGCGCCAGGTTCCGGAGGGCGGGTTGTCCTTGTTCAGGTCGCTCCGGCGCACCGTCTTGAGCGGAGGAAGGCCGGCCTTCTTGAGATCCCTGGCGATCTTCTTCTTGACCTCCCGGCGGCGGTGCTCCGGCTCGCTGTCGTCCCACTGCCGCCACTCGTCTCCGGTGGTGGCGAGGTGGTCCAGGATCTGGTCGGTGAGCAGGAAGTCCGGGTCGCCGTGCTTCTCGAACGCGGCCCGGATCGACATCAGCACCGGCGGCAGGTTCTCGTCGTCGCCTCCGTCGGCGGGCTCCGGGGTGATGGTGACGGCGCCAGCGGCGAGCCGTTCCTGTGTACGGAGCGTGGCGGTCGGGGCGTCGAGGAAGGTGGCCTTCCGCAGGATCGGGTCACGCAGGCCGGGGGCGATGATGTAGAACGCCCCGGCGTCGGCGAGGTCCCAGTCACCGGGGCTGGGGACCAGGCGGTGCGGCATCCAGCCCTCGGAGATCGCGGTGTCCGAGCCGACCACCAACGGCACGTCGGCCTTCCGGCACGGCAGCATGATCCGGATGCCGAAGACGTCGGCGATGGCGTCGCCGACGACGTCGCTGGTCGCGTCCTGGCTGAGCAGGACCACGGTGACGCGGGCCTTGCGGCCGATCCGGCCGAGCCTGATGACCTTGGCCTTCTGCGTCTTGGTCAGCTGCGGGTGCTCGTCGACGATGACGAACACCGCCGGCGAGTCGTCCGTCACCTGCCAGTTGTCGACGTCGTCGCCCATCCGCTCGGTGCGGATCTCGGCCTCACGGATCGCCCAGTCGAGGACGTCGTCGATCCGCGGCGCGTCGTAGGCGGTCATCGCGGCCAGGTGCCGCAGCGGCCCGAGCCCGCGGCCGGTGGGGTCGACGTCGACCACGATCGCGTCGGTGCAGCTGGTGATGTAGTCCGCGAGCGTGCGCACGATCGCGGACTTACCCCCGCCGGGGACGGCGATGACCATGATGTTCTGCCCGGCGATGGTGACCTGGGTGGGGCTGCCGTCCATGGACGGGCCGAGCGAGAACGGCTTGAGGATCGAGTTCGAGCGCGGGGCGTAGAGCGGGTGCGGCGGCATCGGGTCGAACGGGTCGCCCAGCAGGATGCGGAGCACCACCGATCCGGCGGCGGCCATCTGCGGCTGCGCCATCACGCCGCCGTGGCGCACGCCGAGGGCGACGTCCAGCTGCGGCAGGCGCAGGACCAGGTCGGCGGGCTTGCCCTTGGTGAGGTGGGCGGTAGCCTTCCAGCCCCACTTCTCGCGGGTGACGTCGGTGACCGACCCGATGGCCAGGCCCTCCCCGATCAGGGCGCGCAGGATGGCGGTGCCGGCCTCCTCCTCGGTCGTGGCCTGGCCGATCCGCAGGGGCTGGGAGTCGGTGCCAACGCTCGCGGTCTGCTCGGCCTGCTCGGTCTTCTCCATCTTGTTCTTCTTCTCCTTCTTTTTGTCGGTCTCGGTCTCGTACGCGAGCGCGGGGACGTCCGGGAGGGCCCGGCGCCAGCCGGGGATGCGGCCCTTCGCCCAGCCGGTGAGGAGGATGCCGGTGGCGGTGAGCGCCGGGAGCAGCAGGCTGCCGACGGCCAGTTCGAATCCGCCGACGGCGAGGCCGAGGGTGGCGAGCGCGGCCCAGCGGCGGTTGGCGGTGCGGCGGCGCTGCCCTTCGAGTTCGTCGTCGCTGGGGTCGATGTGGCCGGTGTAGGGCTGCTGGTGGATCTCGCGGACCCGCTGGCGCCAGGCCGCGGCCTCGTCCCGCAGCACGGCGGCGGCGGTGGCGGCCTGCTTGTGGTCGGCGGCGGTGGCGTCGTCGACCTGGCCGGCGGCCGCGGCGCGGCGGGCCTGCTTCTCCAACTCGGCGGCCTTCTCCTCCAAGGCCTCGATCTCGGAGCTGCGCTTGACCCGCCAGGTGGAGTAGCGGCGGTTGAGCAGGGCGGCACGCAGGTGGGCGGGCGTCTCCTGGGAGGCGGCCGCCCAAGCGCCGGTCTCGTCCTTGAGGACGGTCAAGCCCTCACGGAACGCGGTGTACTCGCGCCGGGCCTGCGCGGTGACGGCCGCGCCGATGGTCTTGGTGAGGCGGGCGGCCCGGCCGGAGCCGGCCTTCTCGGCGGTCGGGCTGTCGGTGCCCGCGCCGGTGCGGGTGTCCGGGCCCGGGTCGTCGGGGCCGAGGAACTCGCCCTCGTCGGCGAGGTCGATGATGACGCGTTCGGGCGGATAGGTCGTCATGGTGCGTCTCCAGGGCGCTCTGCTGGGCGGGTTCGGTCCGGGCGGTTGCGGCCGCCCGCGCGCCGCGGCCGCGCTTGGGGGCGCGGTGCGGGGCGTGGGCGACCGGTGGCGTCCGGACCGGGTCAGGCGATGGTGCCGACGAGGGCGGCGCCGGCCGAGTTGACCAGCGGGATGACGGTGGCCATGACCAGGCCGCCGAGGGTGGCGGACAAGCCGAGGAGGATCCCGCTGATGATGCCGAGGCGCATCTTCGGCTTGGCCTTCTTCGGGACGGCCTTCCAGGCGCCCAGGACCGCGACGGTGAGCAGCAGCAGGACGAGGTTGCCCATGCCCGTGAGCTCCAGGTGGCTGGAGCGGGCGTTGAGGGTGGTGTGGCCGCCGGTGCCGCCCCACATCGTCAGACTCCCGGCGGCGTTGCCGAACCAGGTGATCGCGCCGGTCGAGAATCCGATCAAACCCGAGGTGGTGGCGGTGGCGATGCCGCCGTAGAGCATGCCGACGCCGAGCGGCAGCAGGTCGAGTGCGCCCTTGGTCGCGCCGGCGCTGCCCTTGATGCTGCCGACGGCGAACCTGCTGATGTGCCACAGCGGCAGTGCCATGCCGACGAACAGGCCGCCGATGGTGAGCGTGGTGGCGGGGACGAACACGGTGGTGACCTCCGGGGGAGAGGGGAAGGGAAGAACGGCCGCCGACGGGCGGCCGGGGGTCAGGTCTGGTCGGTGTGCTCGGGGTTGTCGCGCTCCCGGCGCCGGATCCGGACGGCCAGGGCGGCGACGGCCGCCGCGGCGGCGCCGCAGACGGCGGGGTCGATCCACCAGGGGTGGTCGATCAGGACGACCCAGGCGGCGTGCCGCAGGACCGGCGTGCACCGCACGACGCCGGCCGCCGCGCCCAGGCCCGCGCCCCACAGGACCGGGCGCAGCCGGCCGAGGCGGGTGGCTTGCCAGGTGGGGCGCGGGGCGAAGTGGTGCAGGAGGGCGCCGTACGCGGCGCCGAGGGCGACGGCCAGGGGCAGGCGGTCGAGGTGGTCCATGCCGATCACATCCCGCTCAGGGCCGTGATCAGGCCGGTGGCCAGGTAGGAGGCGGTGAGCAGGCCGGTGCCGACGACCATCCAGGCGTGCGGGGTGACGAGCCGGTGGTACGCCGCCCGGCGGGCCGGGCTGGGCTGCGCCGGCATCCGCCAGGAGCTGACGCAGGCGCCCAGCAGGTAGACGGCGGCGACGGCGGCGGGCCCGGACGGCAGGGGCACGTCGTCGGCCAGGTACGGGGACCAGATGGTGGCGACGCCGGCGACCATGCCGAGCCCGGGGGCGGTGCTCAGCAGGCGGGCGCCGCGGTCGGCGGGGCGCGGGCGCCGGGTGAGGATCCGGACCGTGTTGGTCAGGTAGGGGGCGGCGAGGCCCGCGAGGAGCAGGCCGGCCGGTACGGGGACGGGGGACAGCAGGTGCAGGTCCACTGTGGTCTCCTGACGGTCAGTGGAAGGCGGCGAGGATCTGGCCGCCCAGCGAGTTGACGGCGGGGATGAGGGTGGCGGCGGCCAGGCCGGAGATGCCGCCGGCGAGGCCGAGCGCGGAGCCGGAGACGATCCCGGCGGTGAGCTGGCGGCGCAGCTGGTAGTCGCAGCAGCGCCAGGCCAGCGCGACGACGGCCAGGAGCACGGTGGTGGCGACGCCGCCGCCGATGCTCAGTCCGGCCGGGGCGGCCTGGGGGAGGAGCTGGGCGGAGCCGGTGCCCGCGAGGCGGTTGCCGAGGGGGTTGGTGGCCTCGCGGACGAGGCGGTGCGCGGCCCAGCCGAGCAGGCCTCCGGAGCACAGGGCGGCGAGGAGGCCGGTCAGCAGGCCGGCGGCCAGGGCGGCGGCGCCGGGCATCTCGCAGCCGCGGCGCCACCAGCGGGCGACGGTGAAGACCAGGACGGCGACGGCCAGGGCCAGGCCGCCGAGGGAGAGCTGGGCCGGGCTCACCAGGCGGCCCGCGTCATGAGGTAGCCGATCAGCTGCTGCCCGGCCGGGGTGATGACCGTCGAGGCGACCATCGAGAAGGTGAAGACCCGCGCGAGCCAGCACAGGCCCCGGTAGCGGTGCCAGCACCACTCCAGGACACCGGCGACGACCAGGCCGCACACGGGCAGGCCGATCGGGTCGGAGACCCAGTGGAAGGCCTCGTTCACCGGCCCGCGGGCGAGGACCACTCCGGTCGCGGCCGCGAGGCCGTTGGCGACCGGGTGGATCCGCCGGACGTCGAACCGCGGCGCGGCGGGGGCGGCCGGGGCGGGGGCGGCCGGGTAGTAGTGGTGGTGGACCTCGACCGGCGGCGCGTACACCGGGGCCGGGGCCGTCGCCACCCCGCCACCGCGCCCG